>NZ_JBBMEI010000008.1:0-86271 GCF_040096655.1 Blautia intestinihominis
TTAACTGAACCGCCGGATGCGGAACCGCATGTCCGGTGGTGTGAGAGGTCGGCGGCAAAAGCCGTCTCCTACTCGATTATTTCATCAGGTTGAAGCCAGGCGGATTAAATGCTATAATTATCAGATAACAGGCAATTGAAATAAAATATTTTTTACAAAAATAAAAAGTTGATAGCATGTCTGACAGGTATGGCAATGATGGCAGGAATTCTCAGTGGATGTGGAGGCAGTATCGGTAAGTCATCCGAACCGGTTACGCTCACTGTGTGGACATACTATAACGGCGAACAGCTTGATGCGTTTAATGCGCTTGTAGATTCTTTTAATGACACAGTCGGCAAGGAAAAGGGAATCGTAGTTGAGAGTTCCAGTCAGGGAAGTGTTAATGACCTGGAAACAAATGTTATGGCAGCAGCAGAGGAAAAAGTAGGTGCTTCCGATATGCCGGCTATTTTTTCTGCATATGCGGACACAGCTTATAAACTGGATGAGATGGGCAAAGTCGTCGACCTCAGTGAGTATCTGACAGAGGATGAACAGACAGACGAGCCAAACGATGGCAAGGCATTGTTCGGCTGTGATGCGATGGCAAACTACATGCTGGTAGGAGCAAAGCAGCTTGGAGGAAGCCTGTTCGAAGTCAAAGACGGCAAGATGGGCCTGAATTTTGATAAGGATATTGTTCGGAAACTTATGACAGATAGTTTTTATGTACATAATTCTCCTTGTTTTCCATATAATAACCATACAGCACGGAATATGGAAAAACAACAGGAGGAACATAACCTATATGAAAGCTACAGGAATCGTCCGCCGCATCGATGACCTTGGAAGAGTTGTGATTCCAAAAGAGATTCGGCGCACACTGAGGATCAAGGAGGGAACCCCGCTGGAGATTTTTACAGACAGAGAAGGCGAGGTTATCCTCAAGAAATATTCTCCGATCGGAGAGCTGAGTATTTTTGCAAAGGAATATGTGGAGGCTCTGGCACAGACGACAGGCATGATGGCATGCATCACAGATCATGACCAGGTGGTGGCAGCTTCAGGACACGGCAGCCGTGAATACGAGGGCAAGGGAATCAGCCGTGAGCTGGACCGGGTTATCGCAGAACGGGAAATGAAGTGCTACTACGGAGAAGAAAAAGGCAAGATAGCACTGGTCGAAAATCAGAAAGAAAATAAAGCAGGTCTGATCATACAGCCGATCATCTGTGCAGGAGACGCGATCGGTTCGGTTGCACTTGTCGGAAAAAGTAACGGGGAAAGACCGGGAAATTCGGAGAAGATGCTGGTACAGACGGCAGCAGGATTTCTTGGACGGCAGATGGAACAATAAAAATACCGGAGATTCTTTGAGTGAAAAAAGAATCTCCGGTGTTTCTGTTTTTATCAGCACTTCTCAGCAATTTCATAGATCAGGCGTTCAGTATCCTCCCATCCAAGACACGGATCGGTGATAGAGCATCCAGGGGTCATGTGGTCGCTGATGTCCTGGCGTCCTTCGAGCAGGTAGCTCTCGATCATGACACCTTTGACAAGTTTGTGAAGTTCCGGATTGCAGTTGCGGCTGTGGAGAACTTCGTTTACGATACGGATCTGCTCCTTGTATTTCTTGTTGGAGTTAGAATGGTTGGCATCAATGATGACAGCCGGGTTCTTGAGATCCTTCTGGCTGTACAGGTTGTAGAGTCGGATCAGATCTTCATAATGATAGTTCGGAATTGCCTGTCCATACTGGTTGACACCTCCACGGAGGATGGTGTGGGCCAGGTCGTTACCGGATGTCTCAACATCACATCCACGATAAATGAAATGATGCGGATGCTGTGCAGCAGTGACGGAATTAAGCATAACGGAGAGGTCGCCGCTGGTCGGATTCTTCATGCCGACCGGGATATCCATTCCGCTGGCGGTAAGGCGGTGCTGCTGGTTTTCAACAGAGCGTGCGCCGACAGCCTCGTAAGAGAGGATATCGTCGAGGTAACTTCTGTTTTCCGGGTAAAGCATTTCATCGGCAGATGAAAGTCCTGTTTCCTGCATAACGCGCATGTGCATCTTACGGATCGCGATGATGCCGGCAAGAAGGTCAGGAGCTTTGTCCGGATCCGGCTGATGGAGCATTCCTTTGTATCCATCTCCGGTAGTACGCGGTTTGTTGGTGTAAACACGCGGGATGATCATTAACTTATCAGAAACTTTGTCAGCGACTTTCTTGAGGCGGTTGACGTATTCGCAGACAGTATCCTCGTTGTCTGCAGAGCAAGGACCTACAAGTACAACAAATTTATCAGATTCACCGGTAAAGATACGGCGGATCTCTTCGTCACGAGCCTGTTTGACTGCTTTTAATTCATCGCTGAGCGGGTATTCGTTTTTCAGGACTTCCGGAAGTGGAAGTTCATGATTGATCTTCATAGACATGATGTATTTCCTCCAGTGTATAGATGGCACCTTTATATATGTGAAAGGTGTTTTTTCAATCTAACACAGTATAACATGTCATAAAGAAAAAATCTAGCAAATTAATGCGTTAAACTGTAAAAGTATCAATTTGTCGAATTTAAGAGTATTTTTGCAAGAAAAAGCCAGGGGGACATATTTAGAGCTACAAACTCCGTCCCCCTGGTCACTCAATCGAGTGCTTTCTCGCTCATTTCTTCGAGTAGGTTTTTCTTGATGTCATATAATTTCTGAGAAAGATCTACATATACTTTCTGAGGATTTACCAGTCGGCGGGATTCATCCCAGAGGGTGTTCTGTTCTTTCTTGCAGTATTCGCGAAGTTCCATAACTTCCGGTGAAGTGTAGACACGTTTGCCCTCGCGGATTACCGGAACCAGAAGTTCACGAAGCTCATAAGTGCCGCCAAGAACCTTGGTCTTCTTCCAGGTGTCAGATGGGTCGAAGATGATCATGGTTTCTTCCGGATCAAAAACTTCGTCTGCCATACAGATGAGGTCTGCCTTGATCTTACCGGTGGATTTGCTGTAGATACGGTAAACGGTCTTGTCGCCCGGGTTGGTGACTTTCTCTGTGTTCTCGGAAAGCTTGATCTTTGGTGTGAAGGTGGAGCTTCCTGCGTCCTTGACTGCGGCAAGTTTGTATACACCGCCGAAAGCCGGGTTGTCACTGCTGGTGATCAGGTTGGTTCCTACACCCCAGGAGTTGATCTTGGCATCCTGTGTCTTGAGGCTGTCGATCAGGTACTCATCCAGATCGCTGGAAGCGGAAATCGTCGCATCGTCAAATCCGGCAGCAGCCAGCATCTTGTAGGCTTCTTTAGAAAGGTATGCGAGGTCACCGCTGTCGATACGGATTCCATAGTGTGTCAGTTTGATTCCTTCTTCACGCATTTCCTCGAAAACGCGGATCGCATTCGGGACACCGGATTTGAGTACATCGTAGGTGTCGACCAGAAGTGTACAGGAATTCGGGTACATCTTGGCGTAAGTCTTGAATGCAGTGTATTCATCCGGGAAGCTCATGATCCAGCTGTGGGCGTGTGTACCAAGTACAGGAACATTGAACATCTGACCGGTCAGAACATTGGAAGTTCCGGCACATCCGCCGATCACTGCGGCACGTGCACCATAGATACCTGCGTCTGGTCCCTGTGCACGGCGAAGACCAAATTCCATGATCCCGTCACCGCGTGCCGCATAGCAGACACGAGCTGCTTTGGTAGCGATAAGGCTCTGGTGGTTGATGATATTGAGGATTGCGGTCTCGACAAGCTGTGCTTCCATGATCGGAGCGATAACTTTGACAAGCGGCTCTCTTGGGAATACGACAGTTCCTTCCGGAATTGCGTAGATATCTCCGGTAAAACGGAAAGTGCTCAGATATTCCAGGAAATCTTCTTCAAAAATATTAAGACTTCTGAGGTAATCAATATCTTCTGTTTCAAAGTGAAGATTCTCGATATACTCGATCATCTGCTCCAGACCTGCTGTGATCGCGAAGCTTCCTCCGCATGGATTGACACGATAGAACATGTCGAAGATAACAGTCTGGTTGGTTGGGTTTTTGAAATAACCCTGCATCATCGTTAATTCATATAAATCTGTGAGCAGGGTCAGGTTGGTTGCTCTCATCCAGTTTCTCCTTTATTAAGCGAATAGATCACAGATGCCGGCTTGTAAAGGCATCCTATATCAAAATGTAAAACCATTATAGCATTATTTTACACGATCAGCACTAATATTTTACATAAACCACCAATTATTTGCTGACAAAAGGAACGTTAAATTGACATAAGATATGCAATCCTTTATTATATATAAGATAAAGGCAGTATACAATTAGCTGCCATTGGGAAAGCGGGGGATTTACATTATGGATAATATTTTTATGGCGGACAGAAAGCCGATCCAGTTCGAGGAATATCTGAAATATGATGAGAACAGCAGGGGAAATCTGGGAGAGGAATTACCGGTTCGCGTATATCGTTTACTGGAATATTCTCTCAAGGAAGAACTGCTCAGAAGATACGGCAAGGATGAGCAGGTAGAAGTATTCCGCAGCGCCGGACGTATGGCAGGAGAATATTTTGCAAAAAATATGCTTAATCTGGATCAGCCGATGGATCAGTTTGTAAGTGAACTTCAGAACAAGATGAAAGAGCTTAAGATTGGTGTTCTGAGAATTGAGGATGTAGATGAGGAGAGCGGCAAGATCATCCTTACAGTAGCAGAGGACGCGGACTGTTCCGGACTTCCTGTGCTTGGAGAGACTGTCTGCAATTATGACGAGGGATTTATCGCCGGAATCTTGTCTGTATATTCCGGCAAACAGTATACAGTGATCGAGGTAGACTGCTGGGCTACAGGAGATAGAGTATGCCGTTTTCATGCTAATGTAGAAGAATAGTATTTAGCTAACAGGTAGTATCCCGCGAGGTGTTTGGGCATATTTTTGCCAAAATCCCGAGACATACAAGTCAAAATGCTCGCACCGAAGGTGAGCTGGAATGCATTTTGACTCGTGACTGTGAGGGTACTGAACAGTTACGAAGAATAAGCGTTGTCGCTTACATAGTTCCATTCTGCAAAGCGTGTGGCCATGAAATGCCGATAATGAATGGAACCAGGAGAATTTTTTTATGGAAGAAAAAAACTGTAAGTTATTGTTTGAGTATTTAAGAGATATATTGTATGATCCGAAAGTAAAGACGCTGGATGTAAATGAACTGGATGAGCCTTACCAGAAACTGGGACTTGGTCTGAATTATCTGGAAAGGGCAGTCAAGGAAATGAAGGCTTACTCTGCGGCATTGTCAAAGGGGGATCTTTCGGGTTTTACACCTTCCAGAGAAAATTTTCTGTGTGAAAACCTCAAAAATATCCACGCAAATCTGAATCACCTCACCTGGCAGGCAAAGCAGGTTGCCAAGGGAGATTATTCCCAGACCGTGTCATATCTTGGCGAATTCTCAGAGGCTTTTAATACGATGACGAAACAGCTCCGTGAGAGAGAAATGATTTTGGAACGCAAAGCCGAGGCTGAGAAACGTCATGCAGAGATGGCAGAGAGTTATAATCAGCTTCTGATGGAACTGATCGCCCGAAGCGAGGAGGAGATCCTCGTGACGAGTCTGGACGGGCAGGAAGTATTTTACTGCAACCGCGCGGTTGATGTGAAGAAGCGGGGAATCTATCGGATCTGCATGGAACAGACGGCAAGGATCGCTGACGGAGAGCATGATCAGCTGGAGTCTTATGAGTGGGACTGGGAAGCTGAGGATTCCGAGAACAGATTTTACCGGATCACGACAGGTATGATGAAGTGGCAGGGCAGGAAGGCCTATACACATATCATTCAGGAAGTGACTGTGGCAAGCCGTATGCGATGAGTTTCAGCTGTGGGATCGTGGAAGTGCCGAAGGCACATGAGGAAACTTCTCCGGAAACAATTCTGGAGGAAGCAGACCGGATCATGTACCAGCAGAAACGGGAGCATAAGAAAATTTATCAGGAAGAAATGGGAAGTACACCCGAAAAAGGCTGATTTTATGCGGGTTTTCAGGAAAATCAAAATTTTTTAAAAAAAATTAAAAAAAGGGGTTGATTTTTTTGAAACCCTGTAATATAATAACATTCGTCGCGAGCGATAAGAAATAAAAAACGCAAGCGAATGAATGAAGGGCTATCGCCAAACGGTAAGGCAACGGACTCTGACTCCGTCAGTTCAAGGTTCGAATCCTTGTAGCCCTGCTACTTAAGCACCTCAGATGAGGTGCTTTTTTTCTGCCTATTTATGAAACTCTTTGAAGGCGATCGGAGCAGGCTGTTTTTTGTGATGTTCTCCGATCTGTTTTTCCATCCAGACCATATTATACCAGGTATCAAATTTGTAACCGCACTGATAAAATTCTCCTACAAGACGGTATCCCATATGTGAATGAAACTCAACACTGTTATTATCCAGATGAGCATCGGCGGAAGGTGTATAGGCGATGCAGGCATTCATATTGAGGATTCCCTGAGCTTTGAGTGTCTGTTCCAGAGCATCGTGCAGGAGTCTGCCGATTCCCATGTGCTTGCAGTTCTGATCGACATAGATCGAAGTTTCTACAGCCCAGTCGTAAGCGGCACGCTCGTGGAACGGGCTGGCGTAGGCATAGCCAAGGATCTGGCTGTTTTTTTCTGCGACGAGGTATGGATATTTTTCCAGAGTATGGTGGATTCTGGATGTAAACTCTTCTATAGATGGCACATCGTATTCAAAGGTGATGGCAGTGTTTTCGACATAAGGTGTGTAGATCGCGAGAAGAGCCGGGGCATCGGATTCCCTGGCGGTGCGGATCGTGATTTTTTCATCAGATGACATGAAAGGTTCCTCCCTGATTTCCTTTAAATATTTTATCATGATTATAGCACCTGAAAGGAAAAATAACAGAGGAAAAAATGTGTTGTTCTGACGGTTGCAAATAAAAACGGGAAATGGTAAAGTTTACTGAGAAATAATTATAGATTTTGGTAACTATTCAGCAGTAGAAATGAAAGCGGGGATATATATGGCATACAGTTTCAGCGGGAGAGTCCGCTACAGTGAAATCGGAGAAAATGGTCTGTTGACACTGCCGGGAGTTCTGAATTATTTTCAGGACTGCAGTACTTTTCAGTCGGAAGAAGTAGGTCTTGGAATGGAAGTCCTCAAGGAATGGAAAAGATTCTGGGTATTATCCGCATGGCAGGTGATCGTGGACCGCTATCCGTATCTGGGAGAAGAAATCACCACTTCGACCTGGGCGTATGGATTTCGGAGTTTCCTGGGAATGCGTAATTTCTGCATGGAAACAAAGGGTGGAGAACGGCTCGCCTATGCCAATACGTACTGGACCTATATCAATGCGGAAAACGGGCTTCCTGTCAAACTGACGGAGCGCGATACCGCGGCATACGGGCTGGAACCAAAACTGGATATGGATTATGCACCCCGCAAGATCAAACTACCGGGCGAGTATGAGCAGCAGGAGGATTTTGCTGTGCAGAAGCATCATCTGGACACGAATCATCATGTAAATAACTGCCAGTACGTCCAGATGGCGATGGATTATCTGCCGGCAGATTTCAGGATCCATCAGATGCGCGCAGAATATAAGCAGCAGGCAAGACTTCACGATGTGATCTGCCCGGCGCGCGCTGTGGAAGACACAAAGACAACGATTCTTCTGAATGACCAGAAGAGTGAACCATATGCAATTGTAGAGTTTATGTAATAAAAAACATTGGAGGATTTTTATGATCGAATTAGGAAAAAAACAGACGCTGCAGGTAGTAAAAACAGTAGATTTCGGTGTATACCTGGCGGAAGATATGAACGCAGATACCAAACATCAGGTACTTCTTCCTGCAAAGCAGGTTCCGGCAGGTACAAAAGCCGGTGACAAGCTGGAAGTTTTTATTTACAAGGATTCACAGGATCGAATGATCGCAACTACAAATGAGCCGCGCCTGACAGTTGGAGAAGCAGGACTTCTCAGAGTAAAACAGGTGACAAAGATCGGTGCATTTCTGGACTGGGGGCTGGAGAAGGATCTTCTGCTTCCATATCATGAGCAGACAACAAGGATCTTTGAGGGACAGGAATGCCTGGTTGCTGTTTATGTGGACAAGAGCAGCAGACTTTGTGCAACAATGAAAGTTTATCCGTATCTTTCCCAGGAGACACCTTACAAAGAGGGCGACCGCGTGAAGGGCAGAGTTTACCAGATCAGCGATAACTTCGGTGTTTTTGTTGCTGTAGATAATAAATATTCTGCGCTGATCCCGGCAAGAGAGGCAAAAGGAAAATACCGCCCGGGAACTGTCCTTGACCTTCGTGTGACCAAGGTCAAAGAAGATGGAAAAATGGATGTCAGCGATCGTGAGGAAGCATACATTCAGATCAATGAAGATGCAGAAAGTGTGTTCAGCATTATCGAAGAATTTGCAGGAGTTCTTCCATTTGATGACAAGGCTTCACCGGAAGTCATCCGCAGAGAGTTCGGTCTGAGCAAAAATGCATTTAAACGTGCGGTAGGACATCTGCTCAAAGAAGGCAAGATCGAGATCAAAGACCGCCGTATCTACATTGTTAAGTAATTGGGCATAGTAAAGGATAAAAATATGAATTTTACACATCTTCATGTTCATACAGAATACAGCCTTCTGGATGGCTCCAACAAGATCCAGGAGTATGTGAACAGAGTCAGGGAACTTGGTATGGACAGTGCTGCGATCACAGACCATGGAGTTATGTATGGTGTGATCGATTTTTACCGTGCGGCGCGGGCAGCAGGGATCAATCCGATCCTTGGCTGCGAGGTTTATGTGGCTCCGGGATCCCGTTTTGACCGTGAGATCGGGAGCGGAGATGATCGTTATTACCATCTTGTTCTTCTTGCAGAAAATAACCAGGGCTATGCGAACCTGATGAAAATCGTGTCCAAAAGTTTCGTGGAAGGTTTCTATTATAAACCGCGTGTGGATCTGCAGCTTCTTGAAAAATATCATGAAGGTCTGATCGCTCTGAGTGCCTGTCTTGCGGGTGAAGTGGCGAGATTTCTTACCAGAGGGATGTATGAGGATGCAAAAGCGGCTGCACTGAGATACCAGGATATTTTTGGAAAGGGAAACTTTTTCCTGGAACTGCAGGATCATGGAATTCCCGAGCAGCAGAATGTAAATCAGCAGCTGCTCAAGATGCACCGTGAGACAGGGATCGAACTGGTTGCGACCAATGACGTTCATTATACACTGGCAGAGGATGCACAGCCGCACGATGTACTGCTGTGCCTTCAGACAGGTAAGAAACTGTCCGATGAAAACAGAATGCGATATGATGGCGGGCAGTATTATGTAAAATCTCCGGAGGAAATGGAAAGGCTTTTTCCTTATGCGACAGAGGCTCTGGAGAATACGCATAAGATTGCAGAGAGGTGTCATGTAGAGATTGAGTTTGGTGTCACCAAACTGCCAAAATTTGATGTTCCGGAGGGATATACTTCCTGGGAATATCTGAATGAACTTTGTTTCAAAGGGCTGGAAGAGCGTTACCAGCCAGTGACCGAAGAGCTGAAAGAACGCCTGAATTACGAGCTTTCCACGATCAAAAACATGGGTTACGTGGATTACTTCCTGATCGTGTGGGATTTTATTCGGTATGCGCGAGATCATGACATTATGGTAGGACCGGGACGTGGCTCTGCGGCAGGAAGCCTGGTTGCTTATACGCTTGGGATCACACAGCTTGACCCGATCCGTTATGACCTTCTGTTTGAGCGTTTCCTGAATCCGGAACGAGTTTCCATGCCTGATATCGACGTGGATTTCTGTTTCGAAAGACGACAGGAAGTGATTGATTATGTTCGCCGTAAGTACGGTGATGACTGCGTGGTTCAGATCGTTACTTTTGGTACGCTGGCGGCGCGGGGTGTTATCCGTGATGTAGGCCGTGTGATGGACCTTCCGTATGCACAGGTCGATACGATCGCCAAGATGATCCCGCAGGAGCTGAATATCACGATCGACAAGGCTCTCAAGATGAATCCGGAGCTCAAAAAAACTTATGAGGACCAGCCGGAGATCCATGACCTGATCGATACTGCCAGGAGACTGGAAGGACTGCCGCGTCATACTTCCATGCATGCGGCAGGTGTTGTTATCAGCCAGAAGGATGTTTCAGAGTATGTGCCGCTTTCGAGGGCGCAGGACGGTTCGATCGTTACACAGTTTACGATGACAACGCTGGAAGAACTGGGACTTCTCAAGATGGATTTCCTGGGACTTCGTACTTTGACGGTTATCCAGAATGCAGTGCATCTGATCGAGCAGGATACTGGTGTTCATCTTGATATGCAGCAGATTGATTATAATGACAAAAAAGTACTTGATTCACTGGGAACGGGACGTTCTGACGGTGTATTCCAGCTGGAAAGTGCGGGTATGAAAAACTTCATGAAGGAACTGAAGCCGCAGAGTCTTGAGGATGTGATCGCGGGAATTTCCCTGTACCGTCCGGGTCCGATGGATTTTATCCCGCAGTATATCCGTGGCAAGAACCATCCGGATACGATCCAGTATGACTGCCCGCAGCTGGAGCCGATCCTGAAGCCGACATATGGCTGTATCGTATATCAGGAGCAGGTTATGCAGATCGTACGTAATCTGGCAGGTTACACGCTTGGACGAAGCGACCTGGTGCGCCGTGCGATGTCCAAGAAAAAAGCCGCAGTAATGGAAAAAGAGCGCCAGAACTTTGTTTATGGAAATGAAGCAGAGGGCGTTCCGGGCTGTATTGCAAATGGTATTTCTGAGCAGGTTGCAAACAAGATCTACGATGAGATGATCGATTTTGCAAAGTATGCGTTCAATAAATCGCATGCGGCTGCGTATGCGGTGGTTTCGTATCAGACTGCTTTTCTGAAATATTATTATCCGGTGGAATTTATGGCTGCGCTCATGACATCCGTTATAGAAATGCCGAACAAGGTGGCTGAGTATATCCAGGTCTGCCGTCAGATGGGGATCAGCATTCTGCCACCGGATGTGAATTGTGGAATTTATGGATTTTCTGTCGACCATGGTGCGATCCGTTATGGACTTTCTGCGATCAAGAGTGTGGGACGTCCGGTCATCAATGCTCTCGTAGAGGAGAGGGAAAAGAACGGAACGTACCGCTCGCTCAAGGATTTCATTGAGAGACTGACAGGAATTGTCAATAAGAGAGCTATCGAGAACTTTATCAAGGCCGGAGCACTGGACTGTCTGGAAGGCAACCGCCGCCAGAAGATGAATGTTTATGGTCAGATCGTGGACAGTATCGCGCAGGAGAAGAAGAATTCTTTTGCGGGGCAGATGAGTCTTTTTGATCTGGTCAGTGATGAAGACAAGAAGGATTTCGAAATCCGGATGCCGAATGTCGGAGAGTATGACAAAGAGATGGTTCTTGCCTTTGAAAAAGAGGTTCTTGGAATTTACCTGAGCGGGCATCCGCTGGAAGGATATCGTGGGATCATGGACAAGATGATCTCTGCCAAAACAACTGATTTCCAGCCGGATGAAGAGAGCGGGATCCCGAAGGTATATGATGGTCAGAAGGTTATCATAGGCGGAATGATCACGGAGAGAACGATCAAATATACGAGAAATAACAAGGTCATGGCATTTCTGACAGTGGAAGACCTTGTAGGAACCGTGGAAGTCGTTGTTTTTCCACGGGATTACGAGAAATGGCAGACGCTGATCACCGATGATGCCAGAGTTTTCATCCAGGGCCGCGTCAACGCAGAAGATGACAGACCAAGTAAACTGATCCTCGAAAAAGTCCATTCTTTTGAGGATATTCCGAGAGAGATCTGGATACAGTTTAAGGATAAAGCAGAGTACAGTGCGGCAGAAGCAGAACTCCAGAGTTTCCTGCAATCCGCCTCAGGAACTTCAGCCGTCGTCATCTATCTGAAAGACGTCAAAGCAATGAAGCGCCTCCCGGCAGCCTTCTGCATCCGGATCAACGAAGAAATTCTGAGTGAACTCAAGAAAAAATATGGGGAATCCAATGTTAAAGTTGTGGAAAGAGTATTGAAAAACTTCTAAAAATGCTTTACACTATACAACGAATATGTGTAGAACAGATAACTAAGATTTCCTATTATATGGGAATCTGGAGATGGAGGAAAGAATCATGGCAGAGAAACAGATAAAAACCATCGGCGTACTCACAAGTGGTGGTGATGCTCCAGGAATGAACGCTGCAATTCGTGCAGTTGTAAGAAGAGGTCTCAGCAGCGGACTTAATGTCAAAGGTATTTATAAAGGATACAACGGTCTTCTGAATGAAGAAATCGTTGATATGACTGCCAGAGACGTATCTGATACAATCGAACGAGGCGGTACAATTCTTTACACAGCAAGATGTGCAGAGTTCCGTACACCGGAAGGACAGCAGAGAGGTGCTGAGATCTGTAAGAAACATGGAATCGATGGACTGGTAGTTATCGGTGGAGACGGTTCTTTTGCAGGTGCACAGAAGCTGGCTAATCTTGGTATCAACACTATCGGTGTTCCTGGTACAATTGACCTGGATATCGCTTGTACAGAGTATACAATCGGATTCGATACAGCAGTTAACACAGCTATGGAAGCAATCGACAAAGTTCGTGATACTTCTACTTCTCATGAGAGATGCAGTATCATCGAGGTTATGGGACGTAATGCAGGATACCTTGCTATGTGGTGCGGTATCGCAAACGGTGCAGAGGACGTTCTGATCCCTGAGAAATACGACTACGACGAGCAGAAACTGATCAACAACATCATCGCAAGCCGTAAAGCAGGAAAGAAACATCACATCATCGTTAATGCTGAGGGTATCGGACATTCTGAGGCAATGGCAAGACGTATCGAGGCTGCAACAGGTATCGAGACTCGTGCTACAATTCTTGGACACATGCAGCGTGGTGGTAACCCGACATGTAAAGACCGTGTATATGCATCTATGATGGGAGCTCTTGCAGTAGACCTTCTGGTTGCAGGCAAATCCTGTCGAGTTGTAGGATATCGTCATGGTGAATTTATGGACTTCGACATCAACGAAGCTCTTGCCATGCAGAAAGACGTATCTCCGTACATGTGGGAGGTATGTAATTCTCTTTCTCATAATTACAATAAGAAATAATATAACGTGTATTTTACAGCGGAGGCCACCGTCAGGCGGTCTCCGTTTCAGATTAAAGGAGAAATTATGATTACCAGTGCACAGAATACACAGGTCAAAAATATCATAAAATTAAATCAGAAGGCGAAGGCAAGACGAGAACAGAAACTTTTTGTCGCAGAAGGCAGAAAGATGTTTCTGGAAGCACCGGAGAATCTGATCGACAAGATCTATGTGGCAGAATCCATGCTCGACGACGAAGAAGTCATGGAAAAAGTCCGCAGATTTTCCTGGGAATCCGTAGAGAACGGTGTTTTCCGGCAGATGTGTGATACACAGACTCCGCAGGGAATCCTTACAGTTCTCAGACAGCCATCCTACCAGATGCAGGATCTTCTGAAGGAAAAAAATCCACTGATCATGGTGCTGGAAGATCTTCAGGATCCGGGCAACGCCGGAACAATCATAAGAACCGGTGAAGGCGCAGGAGTCAGCGGCGTTTTTCTTACAAAGACCTGTGTGGATATCACGAATCCTAAGGTGATCCGTGCAACTATGGGTTCTGTGTACAGAATCCCTTTTTTATATGTAGAAGATGTGGTATCATTAAAGCAGCAGCTTCAGGACAGAGGAATCCGTTTTTTTGCCGCACATTTACAGGGAAAAAATTCTTATGACAGGGAAGACTATAAAGGCGGAACTGCATTTCTCATCGGAAACGAAGGCAAGGGTCTCACCGACCAGGCGGCAGAAGCGGCCGACTGCCTGATCCGGATCCCAATGTGTGGACAGGTGGAATCACTCAACGCAGCTATGGCAGCGGGAATCCTTATGTACGAAGCGGCAAGGCAGCGCAGAAACTAAAAGGCTGTATTATTTTATAGCCGGAAGGAGGGCCTATGGATCTTTTGTTGTGGCTTGGGATTCTGGCAGTTCTTCTGATCATAGAAGCAGCAACGGTGGGGCTGGTAACAGTCTGGTTTGCAGGAGGTGCGCTGGCAGCAGCGATCGCTTCCGGGGCAGGCGCAGGTGCTGTCACACAGTGGCTGTTGTTTCTGGCAGTATCCCTGGTATTATTGTTTTTTACCAGACCGCTTGCTGTCAGATATATGAAACGGGGAATTCCCAGAACAAATGTGAATAGCCTGATCGGCAAGAAAGCCGTCGTCATTCAGAAAATCGACAATTTGTCCCAGACAGGGCAGGTTCGTATCAACGATATCGAATGGATGGCAAGAACGGAATCCGATGGAGAGAAAATTCCGGAGGAATCAGTAGTAGAGATCGAAGCAGTTCGAGGAGTGAAACTGATCGTAAAAAAATGTAAGGAGGAATTGTAGTATGGGCGGACTTATTTTTTTAGTTGTTATTATCGTGATCGTTCTGTGGGTGCTTGCATCCTGTGTTCGGATCGTGCCGCAGGCATATGCGATGGTAGTAGAGCGTCTTGGTGCTTACAAGGAAACCTGGAATACAGGAATCCATTTTAAGACACCGTTTATCGACCGTGTTGCAAGACGTGTCAATCTGAAGGAACAGGTAGTAGATTTTCCACCGCAGCCGGTTATCACCAAGGATAACGTAACCATGCAGATCGATACTGTTGTATTTTTCCAGATCACAGATCCGAAGTTATTCGCTTATGGTGTGGAAAATCCGATCATGGCGATCGAGAATCTTTCTGCGACAACACTGCGAAATATCATCGGTGACATGGAACTTGACGAGACACTGACATCCCGTGAGACGATCAATACCAAGATGCGTGCTTCTCTGGATGTTGCGACAGACCCATGGGGAATCAAAGTAAACCGTGTAGAGCTTAAAAACATCATTCCACCGGCTGCCATTCAGGAAGCCATGGAGAAACAGATGAAAGCAGAGCGTGAACGACGAGAAGCGATCCTTCGTGCAGAAGGTGAGAAGAAATCCACGATTCTTGTTGCAGAAGGTCACAAGGAATCTGCAATCCTGGATGCTGAAGCAGAGAAACAGGCTGCGATCCTCCGTGCAGAAGCACAGAAGGAAAAAATGATCAAAGAAGCCGAAGGCCAGGCAGAAGCTGTGCTTAAAGTTCAGAAAGCAAATGCCGAGGGAATCCGAATGATCCGTGAGGCTGGTGCAGACCAGGCAGTTCTCACACTGAAGAGCCTTGAAGCATTCGCCAAAGCAGCCGATGGCAAAGCGACCAAGATCATCATCCCATCAGAGATCCAGGGGGTGGCAGGGCTTGCTTCCTCCCTTAAGGAGATCATCACAGAAGAACCAAAATCACAAAATTAAATACAGAAACTATGAGGAAGAGGAGAGATTATCATGAATTTAAAAGGACGTAATTTTCTGACACTCAAAGATTTTACACCGGAGGAGATCACATACCTGATCGACCTGGCTGCTGAGTTAAAAGCAAAGAAAAAAGCCGGAGAGCTTCATGAATATTACAAAGGCAAAAACATTGCCCTGATCTTCGAAAAAACAAGTACCAGAACACGTTGTGCATTCGAAGTAGCTGCTCATGACCTTGGAATGGGCAGTACATACCTGGACCCGACCGGTTCTCAGATCGGCAAGAAAGAGAGCATCGCAGATACAGCAAGAGTTCTCGGAAGAATGTACGAAGGAATCGAATACAGAGGTTTCGGACAGGAGATCGTCGAAGAACTTGCCAAATACGCAGGAGTTCCGGTATGGAATGGTCTGACAAATGAATATCATCCGACACAGATGCTGGCTGACATGCTGACGATCCGTGAGCATTTCGGAGATCTCAAAGGCCGTCGTCTTGTATACATGGGAGATGCCCGTTACAACATGGGTAACTCACTGATGATCGCATGCTCCAAACTGGGAATGCATTTCGTTGCATGCACAACAAAGAAATACTTCCCGAATCAGGAACTTGTAGATCTTTGCAAGACATACGCAGAGGCTTCCGGCGGAAGCATCACTCTGACAGAGGATGTTGAAGCAGGAACCAAGGATGCAGATGTTATCTACACAGATGTATGGGTATCCATGGGTGAGCCGGACGAAGTATGGGAAGAGCGTATCAGGGAACTGACTCCATACAAAGTAACAAAAGACGTCATGAAAAACGCCGGAGAAAAAGCAATCTTCCTTCACTGCCTGCCTGCATTCCATGACCTCAAGACAAAGATCGGTAAGGAAATGGGTGAGCGTTTCAACCTGACAGACATGGAAGTTACAGATGAAGTATTTGAATCTGAGCAGTCCCATGTATTTGACGAGGCTGAGAACCGTATGCATACGATCAAAGCAGTTATGGTAGCTACTCTTGGAGAGCCGAAGAACAAATGATAAATACTGTATATTCAAAAGAAACAATTTCAGATGAGATACACACAAAATGGGCGGGCAAAACCGTCCATTTTGCGAAAGAAACAGATTCTACAAATGAATGGTGCAAGCGTATGTCCAAAGAAGGTGCTGAGCATGGAACACTGGCAGTTGCCGAATTCCAGTCAGCAGGCAAGGGCCGCCTCGGACGACGCTGGACAGCCCCGGAAGGAAGTTCTGTTATGATGTCTATCCTTCTGAGACCTGAGTTTGAGCCACAGTATGCCTCCATGCTGACACTTGTCATGGGGCTGAGCGTGGCGCAGGCAGTAAAGGAACTGGATGTCGAAGTTTCCATCAAATGGCCGAATGATGTTGTCGTTTCCCGCAAAAAAATCTGCGGGATCCTGACAGAAATGGGCCTCGAAAACGGAAAGATCCGAGAGGTGATCATTGGTATCGGAATCAATGTAAATCTGGAGGAGATCCAGGACGACCTCAAAGACAAGGCAACTTCTCTCTATCTGGAAACTGGAAAGAAATACGACAGAAACCGTGTGATCGGGCTGATCATGGAGAAATTCGAGAAGAACTACGAGAAGTTTGTAAAAACCTGTGATCTGTCTCTTATGCTTGATGACTATAATGCAATGCTGGCAAACAGAAGTCAGCCGGTGCGTATCCTGGACAAGCTGAACCCGTATGAAGGAATCGCAATCGGAATCGACAGAGAGGGCGAACTTCTGGTAAAAGTCTCAGACGGCGCGATCCGAAAGGTATGCTCAGGAGAAGTCTCCGTAAGAGGACTTTACAGTTACGTATGATATTTTATTTATAAGGAGTTATATATTTTATGTATCAGGAAAATGTTGTGCTCTGCGGCGCAAGTGCCTATGAGCAGAAATATTATTTCAATCAGGATTTTGCATCCCTTCCGGAAACGATCAAGCAGGAACTGCAGGTCATGTGTGTATTATATACAGAGGATGTCGGCGGAATCCTGACACTGGAGTTTGATGAGAACGGAAATCTGCAGTTCAAGACAGAAGCGACGGATTCTGATTTCAGATATGACGAAATTGGAAGTGTCCTGAAGATCAAACAGCTTCAGTCAGAGAAGAGAGAGCTCCTGGAATCTCTTGAGATGTACTATCGTGTATTTTTCCTCGGAGAAGATATGGAAGAATCTGTGGAACATGTGGATAACGAGGAGTAAATTATGAAGATGCAGTGGAAAATTGGCCAGGTTGAAATGCAGAATCCATTTATCCTGGCTCCGATGGCAGGCGTGACAGACCTGCCATTCCGTTTGTTATGCAAAGAACAGGGTGCAGGACTTCTGTGTACCGAGATGGTCAGCGCGAAGGCGATTTCTTTCCATAACAAAAATACAATTTCTCTCATGCAGATCGATCCGGCAGAGCATCCGGTTTCCATGCAGATTTTTGGAAGCGAACCGGATCTGATGGCAGAGGTTGCAAAAAGCATTGAGGAGCAGCCGTTTGACATTCTGGACATCAACATGGGATGCCCTGTTCCGAAGGTAGTCAATAATGGCGAAGGTTCCGCACTTCTCAAAAACCCGGATCTGATCCGAGAGATCATGACCAAAGTTTCTCACGCAGTAAAGAAACCGGTCACAGCGAAGATCCGTATTGGATTTGAAGGATATCCTGTTGATCCTGTAGAGATTGCAAAGATCATCGAAGATTCCGGTGCGGCAGCAGTTGCAGTCCATGGAAGGACAAGACAGCAGTACTATGCTGGTGAGGCGGACTGGGATACGATCCACAGGATCAAAGAAGCTGTATCGATCCCTGTCATTGGAAACGGTGATGTGGATTCACCAGAGAAAGCAGAAGCCCTGGTAAAAGAAACAGGCTGCGATGGCATAATGATCGGCCGTGCCGTGAGAGGAAATCCATGGATCTTCCGTGAGATGAACCATTATTTTACAACAGGAGAACTGCTTCCGCGGCCATCCTGGGATGAGATCCGCGAAATGATCCTCCGCCATGCAAGAATGCAGATCGAACTGAAAGGTGAATTCACGGGAATCCGTGAGATGCGTAAGCATATCGCATGGTACACATCAGGGATGAGACACAGTGCCGGACTGAGGCGGGATTCCAATCTGGTGAGCAGCTATGAAGAACTTGAGAAGCTGCTGGATCATGAGCTGGAAAACAGGTAAAAAGAGAAACGGTAAATAACGTCCGAAATCGCCAGGAAATACAACTGTTTTACGCTTGACAAGGCATATGGATTTCGGTATAATACAGGAATTGTGAATATCCTAGAATAAGTCTGCCCTTTTTGAGGTATGATTGTTCTGGGAGTATATATCCAATGAATATCCGTCTATTTTGAAAGGGTGTAAGGATTATGGAAGAAAAGAAGAATTTATTAACATATGCAGGTCTTAAGAAACTGGAAGACGAACTGCACGATTTAAAAGTTGTCAAAAGAAAAGAAGTAGCAGAGAAGATCAAAGAAGCGAGAGAACAGGGTGACCTTTCCGAGAACGCTGAGTACGATGCTGCAAAAGACGAGCAGAGAGATATCGAGGCTCGTATCGAAGAGATCGAGAAGATCCTCAAGAATGCAGAAGTTGTTGTAGAGGATGAAGTTGATCTTGACAGAATCAATGTTGGATGCAAAGTCAAAGTACATGACTATGAATTCGATGAAGATATGGAATTAAAGATCGTTGGTTCTACAGAGGCTAACAGCCTTGAAGGCAAGATCTCCAACGAGTCTCCTGTAGGAAAAGCCCTGATCGGTGCTCATACAGGCGATGTTGTAGAAGTAGAAATGCCAATGGGAATCATGAAATACAAAGTTCTGGAGATCCAGAGAAACATCTAATAACCAAGCAAAAGACAGAAGGAGGCCAAAGAAGTGGCAGAGCAGAAGAAGCAGGATACAAACCAGCTGCTGAAGGTTCGTCGTGAAAAGCTTGCAGACCTGCAGGCAAATGGCAAGGACCCGTTTCAGATCACAAAATTTGACCAGACACATCATTCACTTGAGGTAAAAGAACTCTACGAAGCACATGAGGCAGAGCTCTTAAAGGACCGCGAGACTCCGGATGTGGAAGGTCTTGATGAAGCACAGGCAAGAGAAGTTCTCAAGAAGGACTATGAAGAAAGAAGAGAGATCATGGATGCAAGCCCGATCCATGTAGCTATCGCCGGACGTATGATGTTCAAGCGTGTCATGGGTAAAGCTTCTTTCTGTAATATCCAGGACCTGCAGGGCAATATTCAGGTCTATGTAGCAAGAGATGCGATCGGAGAAGAATCTTATGCAGATTTCAAGAAATCTGATATCGGTGATATCTTCGGACTGGAAGGTTTTGCTTTCAGAACAAGAACTGGTGAGATCTCTATCCACGCAGAGAAAATGACTCTGTTATCCAAGAGTTTACAGATCCTTCCGGAGAAATTCCACGGACTGACAGATACAGATACACGTTATCGTCAGAGATATGTAGACCTTATCATGAATCAGGACAGCAAGAAAGTATTTATCAAACGTTCCCAGATCCTGAAAGAGATCCGTAACTTCCTTGCAGGACGCGACTTCATGGAAGTTGAGACACCAATGCTGGTTTCCAACGCAGGTGGTGCCGCTGCAAGACCGTTTGAGACACATTACAATGCACTGAACGAAGATGTTAAACTTCGTATTTCTCTGGAACTCTACCTCAAGAGACTGATCGTTGGTGGTCTTGAGAGAGTTTATGAGATCGGCCGTGTATTCCGTAACGAGGGTGTTGATACCCGTCACAACCCGGAATTCACTCTGATGGAGCTTTATCAGGCATATACAGATTATGAGGGAATGATGGAACTGACAGAGTCCATGTTCCGTTATCTGGCTGAGAAGGTTTGTGGTTCCACAAAGATTTCCTACAATGGTATCGAGATCGACCTTGGCAAGCCGTTTGAGCGTCTGACCATGAACGATGCGATCAAGAAATATGCAGGAATCGATTTTGACGAAGTAGCAGATGATGAAGCAGCTAAGAAACTTGCTGCTGAGCATCATATTGAATATGAAGAGCGTCATAAGAAAGGTGATATCATCAACCTCTTCTTCGAAGAATACTGTGAGAAAGAGCTGATCCAGCCGACATTCATCATGGATCACCCGATCGAGATTTCTCCGCTGACAAAGAAGAAACCTTCTGATCCTACTAAGGTAGAGCGTTTCGAACTTTTCATCAACACATGGGAAATGTGCAACGCATACTCCGAGCTGAACGACCCGATCGATCAGAGAGAGCGTTTCAAAGCACAGGATGCCCTTGCTGACGCAGGCGATGAGGAAGCAAACCACACAGATGAAGACTTCCTGAACGCACTGGAGATCGGTATGCCGCCTACAGGTGGTATCGGATACGGAATCGACCGCTTGGTTATGCTCCTGACAGACAGCCAGGCAATCAGAGACGTACTTCTGTTCCCGACAATGAAGAGCCTTGACTCTGACAAGAATGCATCCAAAGCAGACGATACTGCAGAGGTAGCAGCGAACGACAGCAACGGATTCTTCACACCAAACGAGAAGATCAACTTCTCCAATGTAAAGGTTGAGCCACTGTTTGAAGAAGATGTTGATTTCGACACATTCAGCAAATCTGACTTCCGTGCAGTGAAGGTTAAAGAGTGTGTTGCAGTTCCGAAGAGCAAAAAGCTCCTTCAGTTCACACTGGACGACGGAACCGGCACAGACCGTACGATCCTTTCAGGAATCCATGCATACTATGAACCGGAAGAACTGGTAGGCAAGACCCTGATCGCGATCACAAATCTGCCGCCACGTAAAATGATGGGAATCGAATCCTGCGGTATGCTGCTCTCAGCAGTAAACAACCTTAAGGATTCAGAGGATGAAGAACTTCATCTGATCATGGTTGATAACCATATCCCGGCTGGTGCGAAGCTGTACTAAGATAAAAGAATATATAGAGGGGCTGGATTGAATTCCAGCCCCTCAGATTCTAGACAAAGTCCATGGCAAATGCTGTGGGCTTGTTTTTTTACTTAAATTGTTCACTCAATATGTTCAAGGGTCGGTGAATTTTTCGTTTAAAAATACGAAATGTATAAGACGTTACAGGAAACTGAAAATGGATTGTGGGCAGAATATATAGCTGACAGATATTATGAGGAAGCTGAAGGCAATCTGGCTGCAGTGAAAGGGAATGGTTGATATGTACAAGATAATGCAGACATTGTTAATGGAGGAAATGAAAGATTATGTTGCTCATCCGGAAACCTAGAAATCACCCCTATCCCACATGTATCGTTTTTTACAATACGAATCCCCAACTAAATGATAAAGTCTAATCAGTAAATGAACTGAGACAGACAAAGGCGTCAACGATAAGATCGTTGACGCCTTCTTTATTTATAGGAGGATGAGACTATGGATAGAATTGAAAATCACCCAATACTTGGAGAGACACCGAAGAGGAAAAAAGTTACATTCAGCTATGATGGAAAATTACTGGAAGGATATGAGGGAGAGCCGATCGCTACAGCGTTGAAGGCGGCGGGGGTTATGGCGCATCGATATACGGCGAAGACACATGAACCGCGAGGTGTGTTCTGTGCGATAGGAAGATGTACAGACTGTGTAATGATCGTAGATGGCAAGCCAAACATCAGAACATGTATCACGCCGCTTGAAGCAGGAATGGTTGTGCAGACACAGTATGGAGTTTCAGCAACACCGCAGGAGTAAAAAATAAACGGATGGGAGATTGGAATTATGAAGATAGAACGATACGACATGATAGTAATTGGTGCTGGTCCGGCTGGTTTATCTGCAGCGATCGAAGCTGCCAAAAAAGGTTTAAAACCAATTGTATTTGATGAAAACGCAAAACCGGGCGGACAGCTTTTTAAACAGATCCACAAGTTCTTCGGTTCAAAAGAACATAAAGCAAAAGTAAGAGGATTCAAGATCGGACAGGAACTTCTTGCTGAGGCTGAGGAATACGGAGTAGAAGTAGTCTTAAATGCGACAGTAGTTGGTTTATATCCGGAGAAAGAAGTAACCGTCAAAGTCGGAGATAAAGTAAAACATTACAAAGGCGATGCAGTCCTTGTTGCAACAGGCGCAAGCGAAAACATGGTAAACTTCGAAGGCTGGACAAAACCTGGTGTCATCGGAGCCGGAGCCGCACAGACAATGATGAACCTTCACCATATCAAACCAGGAAACAGAATTCTGATGCTTGGTTCAGGAAACGTCGGACTTGTTGTAAGTTATCAGCTCATGCAGGCAGGATGCGAAGTCGTTGCACTTGCGGATGCCGCACCGAGAGTCGGTGGATATGGCGTTCATGCCGCAAAAGTAGCAAGATGCGGAGTTCCATTCTATCTTTCCCATACGATCATAAGAGTTGAGGGAGATGACTACGTAACAGGCGTTGTGATCGGACAGGTTGGTCCGGACTGGAAGATCATTCCTGGAACAGAAAAACATTTCGACGTGGATACAGTTTGTCTGGCAGTTGGTTTATCACCAATGTCACAGCTTCTGAAACAGGCTGAGGTCAGGATGAATGATACAAAAGGCGGACACGTTCCGGTATGCGACAAATACGGAGCTACAAGTGTTCCGGGAATCTATGCGGCAGGTGATGTTTCAGGAATTGAAGAAGCAAGTTCCGCTATGATCGAGGGAAGAATGTCTGGCGCATCCATTGCATGTTATCTTGGATACATGACAGAGGAAGAAAGAGATGCAAGGATTGATGAACTGGAAGGTCAGCTTGATACTCTGCGTCAGGGAATGTTTGCACCAAAGAACAGAGGAAAACTCGTTGAAAAAACAGAGGAAGGCATCGACGTTTCCATGAACCTTCTGAACAAAGGATATGTGGCAGATGATGAGATCGAGAGATTTCCAGGCGTGACACATCAGAAAGGGATTCATCCGGTCATCGAGTGTACGCAGAATATTCCATGCAACCCATGTCAGGATGCCTGCAAAAAAGGCTGCATCAGGATCGGAAAAAATATCACATCTCTTCCGGCAATCGATCCGGACAAAAAATGCATCGGCTGTGGAATGTGCGTAGCTTCCTGCTCCGGTCAGTCTATTTTCCTTGTGGAAGAAGATGTAGAAGAAGGATATGGAGAAGTCACAATGCCATATGAATTCCTTCCACTTCCGGAAGTCGGAGACAAAGGCGTGGCACTTGGAAGAAATGGAAAATATGTATGCGAGGCAGAGGTAACAAAAATAAGAACAGCACCAGCATTTGATCATACGTATCTGCTTACGATCAAAGTTCCAAATGATATGGTAATGAAAGCAAGATTCTATAAAAAAGAAGCTTAGGAGGTTAGATCATGGTTGATATTCAGGCAAAATTAAAAAAAATAGGACCTTTTGTGGAAGGACCGGATGATAACCTCCTGGTCTGCAGATGCGAAGAAGTCACAAAAGGACAGATCCGAAAAGCAGTACACGAAGGTATTTTTACATTGGAAGAGATGCGCAGATATCTCCGTTCCGGAATGGGATTATGTCAGGGACAGACCTGCGGAAAATTAGTAAAAGGAATCATTGCAAGTGAGTTAAAAGTATCTCCGGCGGAAGTCGTTCCGGCAAGTTCGCGGGCTCCAATGAGACCAATCGAGATGTGCATACTTGCAGAAGACGGAGGTGACGATGATGAGTAATGTAGCAGATGTTGTAATTATCGGTGGTGGAGTAAATGGATGTGCAGCAGCATATTACCTTGCAAAAAGCGGCATAAAGTCAGTCATTGTATTAGAGGCAACAAACAGTATCGGACATGGCGGTTCATCAAGAAATGGCGGTGGTGTCCGTCAGTCAGGAAGAGATGTAAGAGAACTTCCATATGCGATGTATGGAATCCAGAATCTGTGGCCGACATTGTCAGAAGAACTCGGAGTAGATACAGAGTATACCCAGAAAGGAAATCTCAGAATGGGAAAAACTCCGGAGCATATGAAAAAACTGGAAGCTCTTGCAAACTCCGCAAAATCTGTAGGTCTTGATGTAAGAATGGTCGATCAGAAAGAAGTAAAAGAAATCTGCCCATATCTTTCTGACGATGTGATCGGTGCAAGCTGGTGTCCGACAGACGGACATGCAAACCCGCTTACAACCACTCTCGGATACTATAAAAGAGCACTTGAACTGGGCGTAAAATTCTACACAGAAGCACCGGTAAAAAGCCTGCAGAAGATAAAAGGAAAAGTAAGAAAAGTAATCCTGAACGATGGAACTGTATTTGAAGGTGAGACGATCATCCTTGTTGCGGGATATGAAAGCAGGGCGATCGCAAGAACAGTCGGAGTCGATGTTCCAATGACACGACTGATCGACGAATGTCTTGTAACAGAAATGCAGCCACATATGATCGATGTAATGTTTGGATGCGCGTCGGCAGATTTTTACGGACATCAGACAAAACATGGATCCTTTGTGTTTGGTTCAGACTCAGGCTGGGAGACAGTCGACGAGATGGTAGACCCGTCTACAAATATCGCAGACCCATCCAGAATGATCACAAACTCAATGACACTTTCAGCAAGCTGTCGAGCGATCCAGGGTTACATTCCGGCACTGCGTGATGCCAAGATCGTAAGAAGCTGGTGCGGATGGCTGGATGAAGCTTTCGATGGAGTACCATTTTTGAGCCCTGTAGAGGAGGCACCTGGACTGATTCTTGCATGTGGATTTACAGGACATGGATTCGGAACTGCACCTGCAGTCGGACTCATGTTAAGCCAGATGGTAAGAGGCGAAAAAACAGTCGTAGATATCAGCGCACTTCGCTATGACAGATTTAAGCCTTGCAGATAAAGATGCTGTATCGTTTTTTACAATACAATCAACAGGATTAAGGTATACAATCATAAAAAAATAATTGAGAAACTTTTTTAGTAATATGGACTACGAAAATAAAATATGTTACTATATGTGCGTGACAAGGGCGTCAACAGTGAATCTGTTGGCGCCTTTTTTCATTGGTGATGATTCTCCGACATGCATATGTAGACATAGAATGGAGGAGAAAAAATGAGTGCAAAGATTGATTTTTTATATTTAAGTGAGCCGGATATGATCAAAGCCGGTGTCAAGGACATGGGAAAATGTGTGGAAGTCATGGAAGACATGATGGTCACACTCAAAAAAGGTGACTACGTAATGGGTGGTGAAAACCACAACTCACACGGATGTATGGTTACTTTCCCGGACAATCCGGAATTCGAAGGAATGCCGAAAAATGGTGAAGACAGACGTTTCATGGCAATGCCGGCATATCTGGGAGGCAATTTCCAGATGGCAGGTATGAAATGGTATGGTTCAAACACCGAAAACAAGAAAAAAGGTCTTCCACGTTCCATCCTTATGATGATGCTCAACGACAAAGATACAGGAGAACCGCTTGCACTGATGTCGGCGAACCTTCTGAGTGCATACAGAACAGGTGCGATTCCAGGAGTCGGAGCTAAATATCTTGCAAGAAAAGATTCCAAAGTTGTAACGATCGTAGGACCGGGCGTCATGGGAAAAACATCACTGGCAGCATTCATAAGTGTCTGCCCGAAGATCGACACTGTAAAGATCAAAGGCCGTGGTCAAAGATCCATTGATTCCTTTGTTGAATATGTGAAGAAAGAGTTTCCACAGATCAAAACGATCACAGTCTGTGAGACAATGGAAGAAGCCATCAGGGACAGCGATATCATCAGCACAACTACCTGTGTTGGAGATAAAGAGATCTTATTCCCGTATATTGATGAAAAATGGATCAAGGAAGGTGCTCTTGTGTGTATGCCGTCAGCAGCCAGATTTGATGAGAGTTTTTACCTTGATAAAAATACGAAGCTGGTTGTAGATAACTATAAACTGTACGAAGCATGGGCTGAAGAGTATCCATATCCAAGCTATGACCCGGTACAGATCGTAGGATGTAAGTTCATGGATCTTCTGCATGATAAAAAAATCACCAGAGATGAAATAATAGATGTTGCGGATGTTATAACTGGAAAGCTTGCAGGAAGAGAAAATGACAAACAGAGGATCATCTATTCCGTTGGAGGCATGCCTGTAGAAGACATTGCCTGGGGTGAAACTGTCTACAAGAGAGCACTGGAACTTGGAATAGGCGTAAAACTTCATCTGTGGGACGAACCTGAACTTCACTAGTTATAACTCTCTTTAAAAAAGGAGATTAACTATGAGAAGAGATACTACGATCATTAATCCACGTCAGTTATACATAGAATTAGGAGTCGATGAACTCAAGAAGCTGAACTGTCCACAGCTTGGAATTTCTCATTTTTATGAATTTTCACTTGGACAGGGAAAAACACATGAGCTGAAAGCAGTCCCGGATGGAAGTATTGATCTGCTTTTCAATATAGGAAGTGACAAGGTTACGACCTATATAAGTGGAACGGTATTTAGTGTAAAAGACTGGAACTTGGGAGATGCGGATCTGTGTTTCGGCGTCAGATTTCAGCCGGGACAGGGAATTCTTCCGAAGGACCTGACGATGGACATGCTTGTAAATAACGATGTGGAAATTGATGGTAATATCTTTGGGGAAAACCTTACGGAAAAGATCGCACTTGCCGACAACATTGTTGACAGAAGCAGGATCTTCAAAGAGGCTTATGAAACCCTTGTCTATGGAAGACCTGATCTTTCAGATAAGGAAAAGATCAATGAGTATCTGGTAAGCAGGATCACCCGTGCAAAAGGCTGTGTGAGTATGAATGAGCTTGTAGATGAGACGAATTATTCAGCATGTTATCTCAGGAGAGTATTCAAGAATTATCATAGTATATCTCCAAAACAGTTTGCACAGTATATAAGATTTCAGATTCTTCTGGAAAAGTTAAAAACCGGAAATATGCGTTATGATGAGCTTGCACTTGAGTGCGGATATTATGACGAGGCGCATATGATGAAGGGATTTAAGAATTATGCAGGTATAACGATTGAGCAGTATAGAAAATTGCAGGAAATTACAGGGAGGAACCGTATATGAGTGGAATAGTAAAGATTGAAGTGATCACCGGAATGTCAAAACTCACAGATCTGATCCAGAATCTCAGCAAGGTTGGTGTAAGAGGTGCAACTGTCATGCAGGTGCTTGGATGTGGAATTGAGATGGGAACTCCGGAATACGAGGTTGAGCGCAATGAAGTGATGGAACTGCTTCCGAAACAGCAGATCAATATCGTAGTGGAAGCGGAGAAAGTAGATAAGATCGTTGATATCATCAAAAAGGAACTCTACACAGGGCATATCGGCGATGGCAAGATCTTCATATATGATATCGACAATGTGATCAGAGTCCGTACAGGAGATGAGGGCGTCAAAGCTCTTTAAACACAAGAGGAGTTGCTTATGAATGAAAAAAAATTAGGTCTGGGGAACGTAGTCTCTATTTCAGTCGGACTTGTTGTGGCGACCAGCTGTCTGGTATCACTTGGAAATGGTGCCGGTACACTTGGAGTAACGTTTATACTTGCGATGGCAATTGCCATGCTGCTTAATATGACTACGGTTGCATCATTGTCAGAACTCAATGCACTTATGCCAAACACGACAGGTGGACTTGCACAGTACACACTTGCGGCACTTGGTCCTTTTCCGACACTGATATCGATGGTTGGCGGCTACATAATCTGTAATACAATGTCCTGTGGAGTAGAAGCGTCAATCTTTTCCTTTTCACTGGCAGATGTAGTGGGAGGTCATATTCCGAGTTTTGTATACACACTCATTATGACGGTGATCATTCTGCTGGCGAATCTTCGCGGCGTGGATATGTTTGCGAAGATCCAGGATATTGTTGCATTTCTGCTGGTAGGTTCCCTGGTTGCGATGGGATTTATCGGAATGATCGGAATGGGTACAGGCGTAAAAGTACAGCAGCCTTATGTGCTCAATGCAGATTTTAAAGATATTGCGGCTATGACAGCAGTTGCATTCTGGCTGTTTATCGGAGCAGAGTATGCAATTCCGATCTCAAAAGAAGTAAAAAATGCAAAGAGAAATGTACCGCTTGGTATGATGATCGGTCTGTTTCTGATTTTTATCATGCAGTCAGTCATGGTACTTGGCTTCCACAATTATGTAGACTGGGGCGAGCTTGCTGATTCAGCAGCACCGCATCTTCTTTATGGATATGCGGTACTTGGCGAGGTCGGAAAAGTCTGGATGATGCTGGTAGGTGCGCTTGCGGTAATAAGTACACAGAACTCCACGGTTAACTCACTTGCTGTGATCTGTCAGGGAATGGCAAAGATGAATATGATGCCGAAGATCTTTTCAAAGACAAACAAACATAATGTTCCGTGGTTTGGACAGGTGTTTGTAAGTGCGGCAATCCTTATATTCGGATATTTGAGCGACAGTTCCGCGGATATGATCTCCTTCCTTATTCTGGCAGGTTCTGTATTCTGGATGATCTCGTACATACTTGCACATGTGGATGTGCTGGTTTTCAGAAAACGTCTTCCAAATGCACCGAGAAATTTCAAAGTGCCATGCGGTGCCCTGTTTCCGGTAATAGGAATCGTCGGAACCGCATATATGGTCCTCAACATCTCCAGTGATCCACATGAACGTCTGATGATCTGGCTTCTGACAGGTGGCTGCTTTATCGTACTTGGAATTTACTCAGCTGTATGGATCAAATTCAAGATGAAAATGAAAGTGTTCAAGAGTATTCCACTCGAAAAAGTTATGGCGATGGAAAACGATCTTTACTATTACGTCCGGAAAAGCAAAGGAATATGGAAATAAACAGCAAAGCCCTTCTGAGCTAAACTTCAGAAGGGCTTAATTATTGTCACAGATTAAATGATAAACCGTTCAACCCGGTCCATCGTAGTTTTGAGAATGGAGAGATCGGTCTGGATATCGCCGGTCTCCAGGGAATGATTGGCGTTTTTGGTGAGAAAAAGTGGTACTTCTTTCTGCTCTGCCAAAGTCTGGATCGCAGCAGTTTCAGCCCACGGATCGGCAGTGCCGTGGAAGGCGATGCTTCCCTGGAGCGGGAAGGAGAAGGTGTCTGCCAATGGCGTAAACAGGATATTTTTTACGTTTAAATTATATTGGGCTGCATAAGCAGAAGAGATAGCAGTACCAATGCTTTTGGAAATAAAGAGGATGCTGCCGTAAGAGGTCCAGTCGATATCGCGCAGGGATTCTTCTGTCTGTGCGAGGGCGAGATCAAAAGCCTGCCGCATTTTGACAGAGTCTCCTTTGATATTTTCCGGGAGGGTGCCATAGGAGACGGTCTGGATC
This sequence comes from Blautia intestinihominis, assembly GCF_040096655.1. Taxonomy (NCBI): domain Bacteria; kingdom Bacillati; phylum Bacillota; class Clostridia; order Lachnospirales; family Lachnospiraceae; genus Blautia; species Blautia intestinihominis. The sequence continues at coordinate 29,764 of NZ_JBBMEI010000008.1, forward strand.
TGGTATCCATGTTTTCTGGCAAGGCGGCTTGTGTAGTACAGGAGTGGTTTGTCAGCAGTATATCCGATGCCCGGAAAAATAACTGCCAGCTTCGGAGCAGTTTTATCTGCAGCAGCGAGGTGACCGGAAACTTTGGCGTACAGCATCTGCTGGCGGATATTTTCCTGCAGGTCCTTTAAGGTAGTGGAGATATTGCAGGAATCGGATGGGAGGTAATCGTAGTCTGTAATGATATTATTTTCTTCCATGGAATAAACGATATGCGACGCACCCATGAGTTCAATATCGTCTTCGATATCTGAGAGTAATTCTTCGTATGTTTTCATTTGAATCAGTTCCTTTTTTATGAATATGTGGGTAAAAACAAAATAATTATTACATGTTTTAGCAAATGTGGCAATACTCTGGCACTTTTTATTTGTTTCGTATATACTGGAAATATCAGTAAATATGGGATGTTTATAAAAGCGGGGGGAATATATGCCATTTAAAATCATACGCAACGATATCACAAAAATGAACACAGAAGCGATTGTTAATACAGCGAATGACCATGCTGCTGTTGGCACAGGCTGTGACAGCGCAGTATACGAAGCGGCCGGATATCAGGAGTTGCTGGAATATCGTAAGAAACATATCGGTTTCGTGGAAGAAGGCGGTGCGTTCATTACTCCCGGTTTTCAGTTGCAGGCGAAGTATATTATCCATGCAGTAAGTCCATATTATGTCGATGGAAAGCATGGAGAAGAGAAGAAACTTCGCTCCTGTTACAGCAAAAGCCTGCAGCTTGCGAAGGAGAACGGGGTTAAGTCTATCGCGTTTCCATTGATATCCACAGGCGGTTTCGGATATCCGAAGGAAGAGGGAATACGAATCGCGGCAGATGAGATAAATACATTTCTTCTTAGCAATGAGATGCTGATCTATCTGGTCGTTTTTGGCAGGAAGGCAACAGCACTTGGGGAAAAACTTTATCCCGATCTGGAATCTTATATTGACCACAATTATGTAGAGAGTGTTCGGGAAAAAGAATACGGAAAGTCTTCTGAACAGTCTATCAGGTTGTGGAGAGAGCGGAGCTCATCCAATATTGACAGAAGACCAAATAAAAATAATGGGATGCAGGAAAAACAACCAAAGTTGTTTTTGAGTGGAGTGGATTCACAACCTTGTGGATTTGGTGAAGATGAAGCTTCATTTCTGGATTTTGAAGGATTACACGAAGGAAAACTGGAAGAGAGAATGAGCCATCTTTCGGATACTTTTTCGGAGTATTTAATGTATCTGATCCAGGAAAGAAAGATGGAAAATGCTGAGGTCTGGAAACGGGCAATTGTAGATAAAAAGATATTTTCAAAAATAAAAAACAATGTAAATTATCACCCAAACAAATTGACAGCATTATGTCTTTGCGTAGGGGCAAAACTGAATCTGGATGAGACCAGAGATCTGCTTGCCAGAGCGGGTTATGCATTATCACCCTGCGATAAGACAGATATTATTTTTTCCTATTTTATTGAGAATGAAATTTATGACATGATCGAACTGGATATTCAGCTTGAGGAACATGGTCTGCCATGTATTATTTCGTAGAAAAATAAGGGTCGCTTTTCAAACGACCGGTTAAGAGCAGCTTTTGTGTATAATGAGTCCAACAAGAAAAAACACCGAGAAATAAGAAACCAGAGGAGGATAAATTATGCGTAAGGGATTAACAGAAGTTGTTTTTATTTTGGACAGAAGCGGTTCTATGAGAGGGCTTGAGGAAGATACGATCGGGGGATTCAATTCCATGATCGAGAAGCAGCGGAAAGAAGAAGGAGAGGTCTTAATCTCTACGGTACTTTTTGACAGTCAGTGTGAAGTTCTCTATGACAGGGTTCCGGTGGATAAGATAGAGCCGATGAATGACAGCCAGTACTATGTAAGAGGCTGCACCGCTCTTCTGGATGCGATCGGCGGCGCAATCCATCACATTGCCAATGTACATAAATACGCCAGAGAAGAAGACAGACCGGAAAAAACCTTATTCATTATCACTACAGATGGAATGGAGAATGCCAGCCGGTGTTACACTTATGACAAGGTAAAGCGAATGGTCGAGAAAGAAAAACAGAAATACGGATGGGAGTTCCTTTTTCTTGGAGCAAACATTGATGCCATTCAGGTTGCTGCAAGATTTGGAATCGGAGCTGACAGAGCTTTAAACTATGAAAGTGACAGCGCAGGCACAGTACTGAATTACCAGGTGCTTTCCGAAACAGTCTCAGCAGTACGCAGATCCAGAAACAGAGAAGAAATGAATGAAGCATTTTCCTGCTGTGACCCGATCCGCGAAGATTACAGGAGACGCCATAAGGAATAGGAAGATATGATAAAATTTTAAGTTGCAATAGCATATAAAAGAAAGACACTTTCCAGTAAATAATGTATAATAAAAACAGACGGGCGGGTAATGAATGCCCGCTGTTTTTGATAAAATATACATTCGTGGAGGAGTTTATGAGCAGTAAGATTACAGGAAAAGAATATCCATTATTAAAAATATTCAGTTCGGATTTTGAATATTATATTCCGGCGTATCAGAGACCTTATGCATGGACGACAGAGCAGACGGAGACTTTGTTTACAGATCTGTATGACTTTTACCAGACGGAGCAGGCAGATAATTATTTCCTGGGTACGATCGTGCTGATCAAGGATGAGGACAGATCAAAGGCTGCTGTTATAGATGGACAACAGCGTTTGACAACGTTGACGATTTTGTTTTCTGTACTGGCATCAAATCTTACAGGTCAGGCACAGCAGGCATGTTATGAACTTCTTCAGGAGAGTGGAAATGTACTGGCAGGAATTCCGGCGAGACCACGTCTTCACCTGAGAGACCGTGATCAGAAATTTTTTGAAGAGTATATTCAGAATGTAAAACTGGAAGAATTGATGAAACTGGATCTGTCATCCATGAAAACCGAGGCACAGGTACATATTTATGAAAACTGTAAATGCCTGATGGAGAAATTTGCAGACGCATTTGACAAGGATCAGGATAAACTGATACAATTCAGCATTTTTCTATTAAATCGCTGTTTTCTTGTTGCGGTAAGTACAGCCAGTCAGGAATCTGCATTCAGAGTTTTTTCTGTAATGAACAGCCGCGGTCTGGATCTTCTTCCGATTGATATCATAAAATCAGAGGTTATCGGTGGAATTCAGGAGAATGAGCGTGATGAATATACAGAGAAATGGGAAAAACTTGAGAATGATGTAGGGCGTGATGGCTTTAACGAGATTTTTTCCCACACAAGAACAATATTTGCAAAAGATCGGGTAAAGAAAAACCTTCTGGAAGAATTCAGGGAATATGTACTCAAAAATACAACGCCGAAAGATCTTGTAGACAAGATTCTGATGCCATATACAGAGGCATATTCAATTCTCAGGAATCAGACATATGAGTCGACTTCAGGGGCAGAGGATATCAACGACATTCTTTACTGGCTGAATAAGATTGACAACTATGATTGGATGCCGCCTGCAATAAAATTTTTGGCAGAACATGCACATGATTCAGCATATACCCTTCAGTTTATGAAAAAACTGGAACGTCTGACTGCATATCTTCAGGTTACGGCACAGGATGTAAACCGTCGTGTAAGCAGGTATAAATGGCTGCTTCTGGAGATGGACAGTAAACCGGAACATTCTCTGAATGCACCATTGGAAACAATTGAGCTTACGAATAATGAGAAAAAACTTTTTATGGAGGCATTATCAGGGGAAATCTACACTATGCCGTCCAGACGACGTAATTATATTATTCAGAGACTGGATTCATTTACCTCTGACGGTGCTGCCAGATATGATGCAAAAATTTTTACAATTGAACATATTCTTCCGCAGAATCCACAGAAGGGCAGCGAATGGGATACTTCATGGCCGGATATGGAAGACAGACGTTACTGGGTAAACAGAATTGCAAATCTTGTGCCATTAACGAGAATGCATAATTCAGCAGCACAGAATTATGATTTTGTAACGAAAAAAACTACATATTTCCAGAACAAAAACGGAACTACATCGTACAGCCTGACAACACAGGTCGTAAATATGGACAAATGGACACCGGATGTTGTGAAAACACGACAGGAAAAACTACTGCAGCTTTTTGAGAAAAAATGGGACCTGAAAATAGAAAAAAATGACAATGCACCGGCAAATCAGAAGCTTTTGTTTCATATAGCGATCAGAGGATGCAATGCAACCGGATATTTGGGTGATGATTCTAAATTTGTTGTTGTAAAAGGAAGTACTATTTCCAGAAATATAACCGAAAGCTGCCAGAAGTTTTATAGTGATATCAGGGACAATCTTATAACTACGGGGATTGTTGTCGATGATGTATTTACAGAGGACTACGCATTTGACAGTCCGTCGGCAGCGGCAGTAGTCGTAGGAGGAAGATCTGCAAATGGTCCAAGGGAATGGACAACCCTGGATGGACGGCAGTATGGAAAGGTAATAGGACGCTAAAAAACAAAATTGCAATTTTCAGGGTTATACTGTTCTTGTAACAATAAATATGGCTCTGAGAATTGCGTTTTGTGGAAAAGAGGACAAATATGCAGGAAAAAGAAAAATATCAGATGATTCAGGACAAAATAAGCGGCTGTGTATTTGCAGGGGCGTTGGGTGATGCTCTGGGATATGTAGTGGAATTTGACCTGTATAGCAGTATCAAGAATAAATATGGAAAAGACGGAATCCAGGATCTGCTGCGGACGGGAGAGGAAGCGATCATTTCGGATGATACACAGATGACTCTTTTTACCATGGAGGGAATGTCTGTGGAGACAGAAGATGAAGTGGAGGAAAAAATTTACCTTTCTTATCTGAAATGGGCGCAGACGCAAGGGATGAGTGTAAAACTGCCATGTGACTGGCCAAGCAGACTCGCCATGGTTCCGAAAATGAACTGCCGCCGGGCACCGGGTAATACTTGTCTGTATGCTTTGACATCAGGCAAGATGGGAACAATTCAGGAACCGATCAACCACAGCAAAGGCTGTGGCGGCGTTATGCGGACTGCACCGCTTGGATTCACAGACGCTTACGGTTTACCTCTTTTGAATGGTGCCAAAGCGGCAGCCATAACTCACGGTCATCCGCTTGGCTGGATTCCGGCAGGCATGCTTTCGGATATTGTTTTCAAATGTATTTATGGAGAAAAGAAGCCGTTGAAACTCATCATCGAGGAATCTCTGGCTGATACAAAAAATCAGTTTGGAGAATCCGAAAGCATGGCATATTTTGAACAGCTCATAAAGAAAGCTATTGCACTGAGTGAAGCAGCCTGTGAGGAAGATGCATCCACTATCGAAAAAGAACTCGGCGGAGGATGGGTTGGAGAAGAAGCACTGGCAATTGCGATATACTGTTGTCTGAAGTATCCAGATGATATCAGAAAAATGTTGATTGCAGCTGTAAACCACAGCGGAGACAGTGATTCTACCGGAGCTGTTGCCGGAAATATTCTTGGAGCATATCTGGGAATGGATGCAATTCCAAAAGACTGGCTTGACCGTCTGGAACTGGTCGATGTAATGCAGGAACAGATTGATGCAATGATGAAGATAATTCAGAGGGAATGAAAAAGGGGGAATGTCGTATGACAACGACTTCTTTTCCTGTGATTCAGATAGAAAAAACAGGGAAACGATTAAGAAATATGAGAAAGGAGAACGGAATCAGAGTTGCCGCTGTATGTGAATACATGGGCGGCATATCTGAGCAGGCAGTTTACAAATGGGAACGCGGAGCGTGTCTCCCTACAATTGATAACCTGCTGGCACTCAGCCATCTGTACCATGTGCAGATGGAAGATTTGCTGGTATACGAAGAGGCCGAAATGGCCTCTTCTTGTTTTCTTCGTATGTATCGAGGAAACACCAGTGATACAGTCTCCGGTTATGCATGCACAGCCGCGTAACGGGGACTGTTTAAAACGCGGAGCATGTGATCCATCGGCGTGATGTTTCCATCAAATTTGTAGTTGAAGGAATTAGTTCCGGTACCACTTGCGAGCGCAGTACCTTTGGTATGAGCTCTGACTGGAGTCTGCATCTGCCAGCTGCTGACATTATGAAATACAACAGCAGGAAGCTGATAGCCTTTTGCTTCAAATGCAGCTTTTGCATTTTCATAAATGGTTTTATCCGGATTTTCCACTGCACCGTTAAACTCCATGTCAGAGATGATAAATAAGGTGGAAGGCATTTCTTCCTGAGGTGTGCCAGCATTGACTGCTGTCCGGAGAATCAGGTCAAAAACTGCCTCAAGGTTTGTTGAAAATTCCCAGCTGCTGCTCTGGATATAACGAAGTTTCTCTTCGAGTGTCTGACCGCAAATTTCCACCAGTTCCGGGTTGGATGAAAAAGTGATGAATGTATTGTGAAAAGTACCAGTGCAGTGTTTTGCATGATACAGACCCAATGCCTGTGAGATTAGAGCCGGCATAGGCGTTCCGTAACGATGACAATACATGGAGCCGGAAACATCGATCACACAAATTGCATTCTGCTCACATACTTTGGAAGGCTGCTGCTTCCAGAGAGTTTCCAGTGCAGCATTTGCAGAGTCAGGTTCGCGGTATGGGAGACTGCGGCCATCCGGCATTAATGGACGCAGGATCTCATATGGATAAAGCGTGTCACAGTGGATGGATTTCCGACCGTTATTGACATCTGCCAGAAAAGCAGAAAAACGTTCGGTATCCTGCTGGTGGAAGGTTTTGTGATATTTGAGCATTGCGCCTGCCGGGACAGCTTCATAATTGATTTTGCCCCGCTTTTTGCTCGTAAGATAACGCTCTGGCAGAGCAATATTTGCACGAAGTGCGGACAGAAGTTTGCGGTACTGTCCGGCGTTCATTTCAAGAGCAGAGGCAAGAACCTTTGCCTGTCCTCTTGTACGTGCACTTGAGGTGTTGATGGAAGGAAGCCATTTGGCGAGAAGAGAAATATGTGCATTGATATTTCCTGCTTTTCGCTTTTTGAGAGCTTCACAGTCCTGGTTCAACTGAGTGCGGATCAGCTCGACAACAGCTTCCTCAGATGGAGTTCCCATCAGACACATGAGGTCATCGAAACGTCCGTATTCAGAAATTAAAGAAATATTTTTTCTGGCAGATTCCGGCCAGGTTTTGGCGGTATGCCGGATCAGGTTGCGGAAAAGCTCACGCTCGCCAAGTCCCTCCCGGATATCGCGGATATAGAAAAGGAGCTTCATTGCCAGCTCTGGATTTTCGATATAAGCGCGATCAAAGAGATGGATCTGGTCACGGTATGAACGATGACGCATGCCGCCGGCCACAGCAAACAGATCCAGACAGGCATCGCCGGAGGTAGAGTGAGTCTTTGCTCCGTTCAATGTCTCTGTGAAGCTTGCTTCTTCTTTAAGATTATCAAGAAATGACATTGGCTGCTCCTTTCTGTGAATTAGTCTGGTTACAACTTGCAGAAGGTTTTAGACTTCTTTATACCTTATATCATTATGAGCGAGACGCGATGTAAGATCTCATCTGATATGTGTATTGTTTTTTAGCGTAAATACCTCTCTTTATACCACTTCAACGTGGAGCACCTCCGATCAGAAGTTATCTGTGTTATGGTTAAAAAAGATCACCTGAGCAACAATAGAAAACTCATAAGGCTAATTTATTTCGCTGCTGTACGCGCCTGATTAATATAAGATTATGATAAAAATATCTGTGAAGTCTGCCTTCTGCAAGACTTCTTTTGAAGGACTCGTGTTCCTTCGATGCATTAAGATTAGCACAGCTTCCGGGGCAAAACAATGAACCTGTGGTTTAGAAAAAGCTATAAAAAAGTCTTCCCTTGCTTTTATCTCTCCAACAAGCTATACTAATCAGACAGACATAGTATGAATTGGAGGATTTTTACATGAAAATTGCAGTAACTTATGATAATGGAAATGTTTTCCAGCACTTTGGAAAAACAGAGAATTTCAAGGTTTATGAAGTAGAGGACAACAAAGTTGTTTCCAGTGAAGTAATCGGTTCCAATGGAACAGGACACGGCGCTCTGGCAGGACTTCTTGCAGAGCAGGGAATCGATGTCCTGATCTGTGGCGGCATCGGCGGCGGTGCACAGAATGCACTTGCAGAGGCTGGGGTTCAGTTATGCTCAGGTGCTCAGGGAAATACAGATGAGGTGGTAGAGGCTTACCTTAAGGGCGAACTGGTTTCAGCAGGAACAACCTGTGACCATCATCACCATGAAGAAGGTCATTCCTGTGGCGATCATGAAGAGGGACATTCCTGCGGAGGAACCTGCGGTGGTGGATGTGGTTCACACAAGCCGGCATTTACAGGCCCGAACGTAGGAAAGACCTGCCGTACTCATTACAAGGGAACTTTCAATGACGGAACTCAGTTTGACTCTTCTTACGATCGTGGACAGCCGCTGGAATTTGTCTGCGGAGCTGGACAGATGATCAAAGGATTCGATGCAGCAGTTGCCAATATGGAGGTCGGAGAGATCAAAGAAATCCACCTGATGCCGGAAGAAGCATACGGCATGCCGGACCCGAATGCAATCTTTACACTTGAGATCGCACAGCTTCCAGGTTCTGAGGATCTTACCGTAGGACAGCAGGTATATCTGTCCAACCAGTACGGACAGCCATTCCCGGTTAAAGTAACTGCCAAAGAAGAGACAACGATCACTTTTGATGCAAACCATGAGATGGCTGGTAAGGAACTGAATTTCAAGATTGAACTTGTGGAAGTAAAATAATCTAATATAGTATGAAATCCCGGACTGCCAGTATCCAGAGCAGACCGGGATTTTTTTGCATGCAGGCAAGGTCGAACTTTGCCGGAAAATTTGGTTGTACATCCACAAAAAGAGAGATTATAATAAAACCAGAATTTATAATTATCAGAAGGGGGATATCAGTGTATACAAAGAAAAAGAAAATAGTTATTACAGTGGCAGTAATCGTGCTGATCATTTTTTCGATGATTTATTTTAGCGTAGATGCGAAAAGGTTAGGGGAGATATCAGGCTATTATACAGGAGTAGACCTGAAAAAAGACGGGACAGAGACCAGTGATGATGACGATGACAGTGACATTTTTTTCTATAACAGTTGTTATGATCTTATAATTAATTCAGCAAAGATTCCTTATCTGGACGTTTATGATTCGGAGGCTGGAAATCCGGGAATCGGAGGCTGGATTATTGGAGTGGATGATGATACAGTAACATTGTGGCTGAATCCACTCGAGACAGATTTTGGATTTGCTCCTTTTACTGGTAATTCAATAATACCAATATATAAATTCGAATATGAATTAAAGCAAAATAAAATTGTTTTATCACATGATGGAAAGGAGATCCCATTCAGAAAAATTTAACATCAGGAGGAACAACGATGGCAATTATCACTTTCAACGAAATCATAGAAGTAAACGGAATACTGGAACAAAAACATCTGAATTTCAAACTCCACCTTCGCGACGCCTGCGGAGCACAGGCTTTGTGGATCGAACCACTGGGAAACTGTGCCTGCGAGGGACATTATGATGAGATGCATCAGGTGATCGAACAGTATTTCCTGGATAAAGGACTGAATGTAAAATACTGGGACGATGAAAAGTTACAGTTTACCCTGGACAAAAAGTAATCCGACTATAACAAAAAGTGAGGCACAAAAATGGCAAAGGTCAGAGTAATCAAGAAAAATGACGACTATTCCATGGATTATCAGGTTGGCGATATCCTGGAAGTGACAGGAACCTGGTATGGCGGGATCAATGTAAACAGCAAGACAGGAATCCCACTCTGTCTGGACAAAGATGAATATGAGGAAATCCCTGAGAATACAGATCTTTCTCACGAGGAATACGAAAGAGCTGCAAACTACTGGAAAGAAAAAGATGCACAGTCAAAAAAGCTGGACCAGGATGCTCTAAAAAAGGCCGTGGAGGAGTATATTCAGGCAAACAACACCTGCGCACTGGCAACCGCGGCAGGAGATTTTGTGCGCTGTACGCCGCTGGAGTATACGTATCATGACGACTGCTTCTGGATTTTTTCTGAAGGTGGCGAGAAGTTTTATGCGCTGGAAAAGAACAAAAATGTATGCCTGGTCATCTTTGATAAATATGAAGGATTTGGCAAGCTCAAAGGAATGCAGGTCACAGGCCTGACATCTATTGTAGAGCCATTTTCACAGGAATATGTGCAGGCGGCAGATTTCCGAAAGATTCCACTGAAGGCTCTGGAAAAAATGCTGCATCCGATGAATCTCATCAAAATAAAACCAAAGAAGATCGAATTTGTAAATTCCGACTTCAAGAAAGATGGCGCAGATTCCAGACAGACACTTATCTGCGACTGATATGGGAAATTGATCTGGCATGACCAGTTGTGAACAATTACCTTGAATTTCCCCATATTTAATATTATAATCAAAATGATTGAAAAAGTTCGGAAACGAAAAACCGATAATATTTAAGGAGGAATCAAATATGATTACCTGGAACAATCTGGATACACTTGCTTCTTTTAAGGAACTCGAAGGAGTAAAAAAAGTAAACCTTGCAGAAGTTATGGCAGGAGAGAACGGCGCAGAGCGTGTAAAGAATTACAGCGTTCCGATGGCAGAGGGATTTGCTTATAACTTTGCAGCAAAACAGGTAGACGACGAAGTACTGGAAGGACTTAAGAAACTGGCTGAGGAAGCACAGCTTACAGAGAAATTCGAAGCTCTTTACAATGGAGAAGTGATCAACACAGGAGAGAAACGTCTTGTTCTTCATCATATGACACGTGGACAGCTTGGAAACGCAGTAGAAGCTGACGGCGTTGACAAGAGAACTTTCTATACAGAACAGCAGAAAAAGATCGCAGAATTTGCGAACAAAGTACATGCTGGTGAGATCACAAACGGAGCAGGCGAGAAATTCACAACTGTTGTCCAGATCGGTATCGGCGGAAGTGACCTTGGTCCTCGTGCAATGTATCTTGCACTTGAAAACTGGGCTAAGAAAAATGGTAAATTCAAAATGGAAGCAAAATTCATCAGCAACGTAGACCCTGATGATGCAGCAGCAGTTCTGAATTCTATTGATGTTGCACATTCCATTTTTGTACTGGTTTCCAAATCAGGAACAACTCTTGAAACTCTGACAAATGAATCTTTTGTAAAAGATGCCCTCAAGAATGCAGGACTGGATGCATCTAAACATATGATCGCAGTTACAAGTGAGACATCACCTCTTGCAAAGAGCGATGACTACCTTGCAGCATTCTTCATGGATGACTATATCGGTGGACGTTATTCTTCCACATCTGCTGTTGGCGGTGCTGTATTATCTCTGGCATTCGGACCAGAAGTATTCGCACAGTTCCTCGATGGAGCAGCAGCAGAGGACAAGCTTGCAACAAACAAAGACGTAATGCAGAACCCGGCTATGCTGGATGCCCTGATCGGTGTTTACGAGCGCAACGTACTGGGATATCCGAGCACAGCAGTTCTTCCATACTCTCAGGCACTGAGCCGTTTCCCGGCACACCTTCAGCAGCTGGATATGGAATCTAATGGTAAAGCTGTAAACCGTTTCGGTGAGCCTGTAGACTATGTGACAGGACCGGTTATCTTCGGTGAGCCAGGAACCAACGGACAGCATTCCTTCTATCAGCTTCTGCATCAGGGAACTGACATTGTACCGCTTCAGTTCATCGGCTTCAAGAACAGCCAGATCGGTACAGATGTAGTGATCCAGGACAGCACAAGCCAGCAGAAACTCTGTGCAAACGTTGCTGCTCAGATCGTAGCATTTGCCTGCGGTAAAGCAGATGAGAACCGCAACAAGAACTTCGAGGGTGGACGTCCGTCAAGCATCATCATTGGTGATCAGGTAACACCTGAATCTCTTGGTGCACTTCTTGCTCACTTCGAGAACAAAGTTATGTTCCAGGGATTCCTGTGGAACGTAAACAGCTTTGACCAGGAAGGCGTACAGCTTGGTAAAGTCCTTGCAAAACGTGTACTTGCTCACGAGACAGACGGAGCACTTAAGGTATTCAGCGACCTTCTGAACATCTGATCTTGAGCTGAAAATTAATATTAAATAATGAGGACTTCTCTGCCGTACAGTTAAATCTGTACCGTGGGGAAGTCCTTTTTCTTTGCAGATCCCCGGGTATCCGCCGGCTTTTCTGCTATATTATATAAAATGTACAAATTTCGACAGGCTTTTTGTGACATCATGCTTATTTACAATTGTGGATAGCATGGTGTATAATATCGTAAAAATATGAAAACGATTACATATAAAATAAAAATGTTACATGTATAGTATATGAAATACATGTAAAAACTAAATGATAATGATACCATAAATATATAGTCGAAAAATAACAGGAGGTCAGAAAAATGAGTGCATTAACAGGAATCCTTGCCACAGAAGTAAGAAAGATCGAAGAAACCGCAGCAATGAGCAGAGAAATTCAGAAACAGCGTCTTACCCATCATCTGATGCCTCCGACGGGCTGGCTGAATGATCCGAATGGACTGTGCTATTTCAAGGGAAGATATCATGTGTTTTTTCAGTATGCTCCGTTTGATGCAGAGGGCGGATTGAAATTCTGGGGACATTATTCCAGCGAGGATCTGGTTTCCTGGAGATACGAGGGCGTGCCGCTGTACCCGGACAGCAACTATGACTGCCATGGTGTATATTCCGGCTCTGCGATCGTTGAGGATGAAAAGCTGCATCTTTTTTTTACCGGAAATATCAAAATGGACGGGGATTACGATTACATCAATAACGGGAGGCAGGCCAGTACTCTTCACGTAGAGAGCGAGGACGGAGTTCATTTCAGTGCGAAGGAAGTTGCAGTCGATTACCGCAATTATCCGGAAGATTATACGCAGCATGTGCGTGATCCAAAAGTGTGGAAAGATGGCGCTGACTATTTCATGGCACTGGGCGGTCGAAAGAAAAATGACCAGGGAGCTGTGCTGATCTACAAGTCTGAGGATCTCAAAAACTGGGATTATGATAAAGAAATTACGACAGAAGAGCCGTTCGGATACATGTGGGAATGTCCGGATCTGTTTGAAATCGACGGAGAGCAGGCACTGTCCATCTCTCCACAGGGACTTGAACGAGAAGAATATCGTTTTCAGAATATCTACCAGTCAGGCTATTTCCTTCTGAAAGAGGATAAGATCAATGTGAAAGAATTTCAGGAATGGGATATGGGATTTGACTTCTATGCGCCGCAGACGTTTGAGGATGCGAAAGGAAGACGGATCCTGATCGGCTGGATGGGTCTGCCGGATGTCGAAGAGGAATACACGAATCCTACAGCAAAAGACGAGGGCTGGCAGCACTGCCTGACGATTCCGCGCGAGATCACTTTACATGATGGCAGATTGTACCAGTATCCTGTCGAAGAAATGGAAGCCCTTCGGGGAAGATGTTGTGAAATAGATGAGACGCAGAAAAATATTGAAGTCTGGAAACCGTTTGAGCTGGACCTGAAACTGGATTCACGCAAATGCAGAATATCTGTCGGAGATGATCTTATGTTTGAGGCAGATGGCAGAGAAGCTTGCCTGCGATTATCTGAGAAAGCCGGTGCAGGACGGAAACAGAGAAAGGCAGTCATTCCGTCAGGCAGATTAAAAGAGCTCCGGATGCTTGTGGACACAACAGCTGTGGAAATTTATCTGAATCACGGGGAAGTTGTTTCCTCAACAAGATACTATCCGGGAAAAACGACACAAGTTGTGAAACTGGAAGCAGACAAGATCCAGGGACATATTTATGAATTAAAAGAGATGACCGGGATAAAATAACAGAATCATACAGAAGCCGCACGAATGGAAATGCAGAGGGTGTTATACGAAAGGAAAGTATAACACCCTCTGTGTATTATAAAGAAAAAATGTTATACTGAGACGAGAAAAATGAGGAGATGTACAGGATGCAGGAAAAGAAGGAACGCTTTCATGGAATCCCCATGCTGCCGTATGGACTTCTGAGTGCTGTAATGCAGGAGAGTCCGGGAAACAGAAAAGAAATTCAGATTACAGAAATGGCAGAGGAAGGATTCTGCTTTCGAACCGCGAGGGCTATCTGCAGCCCACAGAAACTGGAAGTTTGTTTTTATGATATGGAGAGGGCAGAATACGGGACTGTAGTCATTACAGAATTTGAAATCTGCAGAGAGAAAGAAGAGGATTTTTTTACGCAGTTTCTTGTATGGACGGAGCAGGAAGAGTATCGGCGGCAGGTGCAGAAACTTGTGCGGCAGTACAGCAAATATATCCGGCTGAAACTGGAAGATGACGGAGAACTTGAAAGCGAACTGACAGGATATCCCTCAGAATTTGACGGTGAGCATTGCAGCAGTCTGGAGGAACAGCGACAGTATTGGTTTGCAGAAAAAGCAGGTCGTGCTGAGATCAATATGGAAATCCCGGAGCACACAGAATGTGCCATAGAACTTGACTGCCCGGAACGCTATACGGCATACTTGCAAAAATCTCTTCCGGAATTTTACCATGATTATCTGAGAAAAAATCATCTCCAGGGAAGCGGTCTGGAAGCGCGTATCCCGGATCGGATTTATATTGGAAACCAGTTCTGTCATCTCCTTTTTCCAGAGGAAGAACTTCTTTTCGCTATGCTGGAAAAGGCAAAAAAAGAGTTTACGGCAGTTACGCTTTCTTTTACTTATGTCAGAGAAATTTTGCTTGAAGACACCTTTGCATTGTTAAGAAAAATCGATCACTGGTGTAGCAAAAATGAACTTGAAATGGAGTGTGTAGTCAACGACTGGGGAATGGCAGATTTTATCAGAAAAGAAACGAAATATTTGCTCCCCTGCCTCGGAACGCTTCTTAACAAAAGAAAAAAAGATCCCCGTATCAATTACAAAAAAGGCGAGCGAGACCTGTACAGCCAGAACAGTTTCAATGCAGATTTTTACCAGGAATTTCTGAGAGAAAGTTTCGGAATTGAGCGGGCGGAGTGGGAGTCCTGTGGTTATATGCAGGATATCCCGGCAGGAAAAAACAGCCTGCATTTTCCATTTTACCAGACGAATACGTCGCAGTATTGTCCGTTGTATGCAGTGCAGAAAGAAGGAGACAGAGGCAGACAGAGATTGGTATACAAATGTCCGCAGTATTGTAAAAATGCGGCGTTTTTGTATCCGAAACATTTGAATATGATAGGGAGATATAATTCGCTGTTTGCGCTGGACCGGGACTTCCTGGAAGATTCAGAACAATTAAAAAGGTATACAGATTCAAATATAGACAGACTTGTCCTGAATCTGTTATGAGGTAAAAAGATGATGAAGATTACAGCAGGACTGGGATCAGCAGATGAATATATCCGTTTCGTGGAAGCAGGTGCAGATGAGTTTTTCAGCGGATTTGTACCGTATTCGTGGACGGAAAAGTACGGAACTGTCATGCCGCTCAACCGTCGTGAGGTATTGTGTTATCATGTGCAGCTTGGGGCGTTCAGTGAACTGGAAATTTTGTCAGAAATGATTCGGAAATACAAAAAGCCGGTACATCTGACATTCAATTCCCTGTACTATATTCCACAGCAGTATCCGGAGATCGTGGAGATCATAGAGAACTGTATGAAACTTGGATTTATGAGCTATATTATTGCAGACCCGGCGTTGATCGTTTATCTGAGAGAGAAGGGAATCCCGTGCGAAATCCATATGAGTGGTGAGATGGGAGAGATCAACCGCAGAACAGTGGAAGTTTTTCAGCGTCTGGATCTGAAGAGGGTGATTTTTCACAGGAAAAACAGCTTCGAGGATATGCAGTCTGTGATCTGCTCGGAAAGAACTGCCGGTGGGAGACGGGCGGAGACAGAGTTTGAGGCTTTTGTGCTGAATGAGATGTGCCAGTTTACGGGAGCGTTCTGTAATTCGCTTCACTGTGATGAGCTAGGGCATCTGTGCAGGGTTCCCTATTGGACGGAACCGGTACGAGATGAATCTGAGGATGAAGATGCCACTGTCCCCAAATACGATGACAACGGCTATCTGTGCGGTGCGACCGGCTGCGGTCTATGTGCACTTTACAGACTGAGAGATGCCGGGATTACACACCTGAAACTGGTCGGCAGAGGCAACTACACCGATTTTATGGAGAAAGATATCCGAAACCTCAAAACTGCTCTTGAGATTCTGGAAAATACAGACACAGAAGCTGCTTTCCGGACAGAAATGAAGAAGCAGATTTTTCCATACGGATGCAGTGGAAACTGCTATTACCTGTAAAATAGGACATAACTTTACACTATATGACAAATGTAACTATTTTCTAAAAATTATCTTAAAATAATTCAGACCTGTAGTAATTAACAGTCGACTATGATAAAATGATTTACAGTGACTATTCTGAAAAAAGAGAGTCACAATATGATTTATAATAAATATTGAGGTGAGAATCGTTGGTTTTAGAACATAAAGAAATTCAAAGCCTCAGTGACTTTTTTACAGAGTTGGGGAAGCGTAGGGAAAAGGGTGTTTATTTTTACCGTATCAATGGTTACTCGGAAGAAATCGGCAGATTTCTGTACAATTATTATGATGCCGCGAGGAAATGCGGAGTGATCGTTGAGGGTAAGATACCGAATCCCACGGAGGGGAATCTGTCTTATTACTATGAAATGATGGGGAATGATTTTCAGCTCAGCATGGGCTTTATCATGTCAGGGCTTCAGAAATGGCTCCCCAGGATGAATCGTTCACAGAACGAGAATGTAGCCGCTTCCATCTATGATTCACTGGAGGAACTGAGAAGAGCGGGAAAAACTGAAAATATGCTCAAGAATGCATATATCAAGTTTATGTGCTGGCTTTATTACAAATTTGAGCGGATCGTGAATCAGCTCGGACAGCAAAATGTTCCCAAGATCCTCTATGTTGGTTCGATCAGTAATTATGAACTTCTGCTGATTTCTGTTCTTTCAAATGCAGGATGTGATGTGGTCCTTGCAGAACCGATGGGAGATGAAGCGTATCTGAAACTTGATCCGCAGTCTCAGAAATCTACTTTATATACAGGAGAAAACGTCGGAGGATTCCCGGCGGATTTTTCACTTAAGAAACTGAGAGCAGAGGTTGAGAAGGCAGAGGAGAATCAGAAGTTGTTTGGTTCAAAGGATGGGCTTATCAACTGCACAAATGCCTGGATCGAAGGAAGTGGACTGGCAGATATCCTCAAAGCACCGGAGCAGCGCGGCGACAGGGAGGATCTTTTTTATAACTGTTATCTGCGGATAGGTGGTGTGGAGGATAAACTTACTTATGCAAATGATCTGTACCAGTTTTATCTGGAACTGAAGAATCAGAAGCGGCAGACAGTGATCGTGAATGGCAGCATTCCAAACCCGACAACAGATGAGATCATGAAGATCCGCAGAAACCACTATACAGGAGTGGAGCAGATGATCGCGGATCTGCAGATGAATATACAATATCCGGTGAGCCCGGTTCTGCAGGCAGTACTCTGCAGGGCTTTTGCAGAAGTGATGAAGCTGGAAGCAGGAGAGCCGGAGATCAATCTTAACAGACTGATGAATAAGGGCGTGTATCTTTTGTGTTGGATCCGGAGATATCAGAACCAGATTTTTAAGAACTGGAAGAAAAATGACACAGGTTGTTTTATCCATCTGGGCGCATGTCAGAATGTAAATGAAGTTCTTTTTATGAAATTTCTGGCGAGAGTGCCGGTGGATGTCCTGATTCTGTGTCCGGACCGGAATGAACACTGCATGCTTGAAGATGCTCTTTTATATGAGATAAATTATGAGACTTCAATGAAATTGGATCAGTTTCCGGAGCAAAACGCACAGCTTCATATAGGAACTGCCGCGTATCATGCAGAACGGGAACTGGATACACTGATGTACAATGACTCTGTGATATTCCGGGATCAGCAGTTTACGAAAGCCAATACGATCTCGCTGCAGACTATGGACAGGGAGATCAAACTTCTCTGGAATACGGAGATGAAATACAGACCAAATTTCAGTACGGCTGACGGAACCGTGAACATGCCGGTGATTTTTTCAAAAATATCCGGCGTGAAGGACAGGAAAACAGAGGGTTACTGGATCTCGATCAAACAGTTGATGACACCGGAAACGGTGGTGATCGATCATCCTCCGTTTCTGACTTCCACATCACCGAATCCGATTAAAATGTACGCGGCGGAATTTTTCCGAAACGGGAAACTACAGCGCAGGAAGATCCGGAATCATCCGGCATATCCGTATGGATTTCTCCGGGAAGAGATGCAGGAGTACATCCTGGACAAGCTGGAGGCGTTGATCGAGCAGCGGCTGATCCGGGGAACATTTGAGAATGGAACAGAATATACGATCATATCTGTCGCACTGAACCTGCCGAAACAGGTCACGCGGCTGATACAGAATTTTGATTTTACGAAGAAGAATCCGAAACTGATCTACATCAATGCTTCAGAAGTACTGATCACTTTGGAGGATTCTGTCTATGCAGCATTTTTGAACCTGCTGGGATTTGATGTGCTTTTCTTTGTTCCGACAGGCTACAATATGGATAACCATTTTAACCAGAGATTAATGGAAGAACATCAGACAGGAGATTTTATGTATGATCTGCAGGTTCCTGACTGGAATACGATTCCATTAACAGCACACACGTCATGGCGTGACAGACTATTCAGGAAAGGATAAAGTGTTATGGGAATTGATTTCAGCAAGGTAACACCACCGGCATCACCCGTGGAATCTGCACCGGCAGCCAGCACTGAGATTGAGACAGTGCAGCCATATGATATCATGGCAGACCGTCAGCAAATGAATGAAACACTGACGAATTCCGAGGAGGTCGACGCACTTGTAAGCACGATCGAGGTCAATAATCTCGAAACGATCGTTTCTTTCGGTGCAGAGGCGGCAGAGGAGATTGCAAAAGCATCGGATGTTGTTCTGAACAGCATGAGTATGAGCCAGCTGGATGAGTCCAGTGAGATGCTTGAATCGCTGTCCAAGATCATGTCAAAGTTTGATCCGAGTGAACTTCAGGAAAACAAAGGCCTGTTTAACAAGCTGTTTGGAAATATGAAGAAACAGCTCGAAAAGATCCTCGACAAATATCATACAATGGGAGAGGAAGTAGACAAGATCTATGTGCAGCTCCGTGAGTATGAGGGCGAGATCAAGCAGTCCAACCGTAAGCTGGAGCAGATGTTTGATGCAAATGTCGATTATTACCATCAGCTTGTCAAATACATTCTTGCCGGTGAGCAGGGCTGCCGTGAACTGGAAGCTTACATTGCACAGCGCCAGGCAGATTTTGAGGCGACAGGAGATAACTCCATTCAGCTTGAACTGGCAGGACTGAACAATGCACTTATGATGCTGGAACAGCGTACACAGGATCTTCGCGTTGCTGAGAATATTGCGATCCAGTCCATTCCGATGATCAAGACAATGGCATACAGCAATATGAACCTTGTCAGAAAGATCAATTCAGCGTTTATCGTTACGCTTCCAGTCTTTAAGCAGGGGCTTGCCCAGGCAGTCATGCTCAAACGCCAGAAGATCCAGGCAGAGGCACTGTCAGAACTTGACAAGAAGACAAATGAAATGTTGATCAAAAATGCCAGGAATACAGTTGAGCAGTCCAAGATGACAGCGAGACTTGCAAGTGGAAGTTCCGTCAAGATCGAAACGCTGGAAACAACGTGGAGAACGATCGTCAATGGTATCGAGGAAACGCAGAACATTCAGAAGGAAGCAAGAAAACAGCGTATCGACGATGCGGCCCGCCTTGAGAATATCAAACAGGAATTTCTCAAAACTTATGGTGGTGCAGGCAAATAAAACATGTTAAAATTTCTCAAAAGAGGAAATCATAAAGGAGGAAACAGCTATGCCAATCAATTTATCAAAAGGACAGAAAGTAGATCTTACAAAGGGAAATCCGGGCTTAAAGAACATCATGGTAGGACTTGGCTGGGATGTAAATGCTTTTGACACAGGTGCAGATTTTGACCTTGATGCAGCAGCATTTATGCTTGGTTCCAATGGTAAATGCCCGACGGACAAAGAATTCATCTTCTATGGAAATCTTGAACATCCGTCAGCTTCCGTAAAGCATATGGGAGATAACCGTACTGGCGAGGGCGAAGGTGATGATGAAGAACTGGAAGTTGTTCTTGCAGATGTTCCGTCAAATGTTGAGAGAATTGCTTTTACAGTAACGATCTATGAGGCAGAGGCAAGAAGACAGAACTTCGGCCAGGTTTCCAATGCATATATCAGAATCGTGGACAAAGATACAAACCAGGAACTGATCCGTTATGATCTGGGAGAGGACTTCTCCATCGAAACAGCTATTGTTGTTGGAGAACTTTACAAACACAACGGCGAATGGAAATTCAATGCGATCGGCAGTGGATTCCAGGGCGGTCTGGCAGCACTCTGCGGACATTATGGAATCGAAGTTGCATAAGTTTTTTTATAACAGAAACAATGTTACACGTTAACTGACTGGCAAAATGCCGGGAGGAGATAGAATATGTCGATTAGTTTGCAAAAAGGACAGAAAGTCAGTCTCAGCAAAGAGAGCAAGGGACTTTCAAATGTACTCGTAGGACTTGGATGGGATGCGGTAGAGCAGAGATCAGGGCTGTTCGGGCTTTTTAAGGCGGCAGATATTGACTGTGATGCGACCGCGATCCTGCTTAAGAATGGTAAATTTGTGGATAAGACAGATGTTGTTTATTTCGGAAATCTTGTGCACAAATCAGGCACTGTCCGTCATATGGGAGATAACCTGACTGGCGAGGGAGAAGGCGATGATGAGCAGATCCTCATTGAACTTTCCAGGGTGCCGCAGGAATATGACAAGATCGTGATCGTTGTAAATATCTATTCAGCAGTCCAGAGAAAACAGCATTTTGGAATGATCAAAAATGCATTTATCAGAATTGTAGATGGAAGTACCAATCGCGAGATGTGTAAATATGACCTTACCGAGAGCTATTCCGGTATGACCGCAATGATTTTTGGAGAGATATACAGACATAATGGCGAATGGAAATTCGGAGCTATCGGTCAGGGTACAAAGGACACATCGATCGGCGATCTTTGCAGACGGTATGTATGATGATGTGAAGAGTTTGGGAAGAGAAACTTTTGCAGTTTCTCTTCCTGCTTCATTATCAGAATATATAAATTTATTTATAAGAGAGGAATTCACCAAATGAGTGAAAAACAAAACAAAGCAGTTCTGGATAAGGGATTGCTGGACAGGAAAGCTCTTGAACAGGGCTTGACGGAGGAGCAGGCGGCGCAGAGCAAACAGCAGTATGGAACCAACGCACTTGCCAAGAAAGAAACAGAGTCACTCTGGTCTATGTTCATCGGTGCTTTTGACGATATCTGGATCAAGGTTCTCTGTCTTGCACTGGTGCTTAAGGTTGTGCTTGCGATCCTTGGCGTGATCGTTCCGGCACTGGGCGGCGACAATGACGTTATTGAGATCATCAGTATCATACTTGCAATTGCACTTGCAACAGGATTCAGTACCTTATCTGAATACAGAAATACATCAAGAAGTGAGGCTTTGCAGGAAGAATACAACAAAACCTATGCAAAAGTATTCAGAAACGGCAAACTTGTCAAAGTGCTGACAAGTGACATCGTCAAAGGTGATACGATTCTGATCCAGGCAGGTGATAAAGTCCCGGTTGACGGACTTGTTTTCAAAGGCAATGTGAAAGTATCTCAGGCAGCTCTGAACGGAGAATCCCGTGATGAGTCCAAGTCCGCAGCAGATACTATGGAAGAAGCAGAATCTACAGATTATTCTTCTGCACATAAAGTATTTATGGGATCAGTCGTTACCAGCGGCGAGGCATATATGGTAGCAACCGTGATCGGTGATGCATCCGAACTTGGTAAGATCAACAAAGCCCTTACCGATGAAAACGAGGAAGAAGAGCGTAAAGATACTTCCAGCCTCAAACTTGAAGTTGTTGCCGGTGGGATCGGTAAACTTGGTGTTTCCGCAGCAGCAATCGCAGGTGTCCTGCAGGTTGTTCTTTCTATCATGCGTGCAGATGAAGCAATCACGCCAGTATTTGTGATCCTTCTGATCGCAGAGGCTGTTATGCTGATGGCCTCCATCGTTATCATGGCAGTACCGGAAGGTCTTCCGATGATGAACAGCCTGGTTCAGTCCATGAACACAGAATCTATGTATAAGAAAAACATCCTTGTAAGCCATAAGGCAGCTTTTTCTGATTCTGCTTACATGAACCTTCTGTTCAGTGATAAGACAGGAACCATTACCGAGGGAAATCTTTCACTGGTAGAGTTTGTCCTTGGAGACGGAAGAATCGTTGACCATGTCTCACATAATGATTTTCTGGAAGCGATCACTCTGAATAACCTTGCAAAAATCTCTGAAGGTAAAGCGATCGGAAGTAACAACATGGACCGTGCACTTCTGACCTATGCTATTTCGAAGGGTGCTCCGGATAAAGTTGATGCGTCCAAAGTAAAAGAGATCAGCGGATTTGATTCCGAGAAGAAATGTGCAACCGTAGAACTGAATGATGGCACTGTTTACTGGAAAGGTGCAACAGAGAACATCATCAATGACGTGACACATTATATGACAGAAGATGGCAGCATCGCAGAATTTACATCTGCAGAGAAAGCCAAAGTGGAAGAGCAGATGGTCGCACAGGCGAAGAGAACTATGAAACTTCTCTCCGTAGTGAAGATCATCGGTTCCCAGAAGATCCTTCTTGCAGTCCTTTCTCTGCGAGATAACGTAAGAAAAGATGCGATCGAAACAGTTGAAGTCCTGAACCGTGCCGGAATCCAGGTAGTCATGGTTACCGGTGATGCCGAAGAGACCGCCGTTGCGATCGCAAAAGAAGCCGGAATCCTCAAAGATGAAAAGACAGAAGTTGTTCTTACTCATGATGAACTGGAACAGCTTTCTGATGATGAGCTTAAGAAAAAACTTCCGAATCTTCGTGTTGTCAGCCGTGCGAAACCTCTGGACAAGAAACGCCTTGTCACAGTTGCACAGCAGCTTGATGATGTCTGTGGTATGACCGGAGACGGTGTCAATGATGCACCTGCTTTGAAACAGGCGGATATCGGATTTGCAATGGGAGATGGAACCGCAGTTGCACAGGAAGCAGGCGATGTTGTCATCCTGAATAACAGTTTGACTTCTATCAAAGACTGTGTACTGAACAGTAGAACGATGGCAAAATCCGTCGGCAAATTCCTGATCTTCCAGTTAACTGTAAATATCAGTACCCTGTTGATGAACATTCTGGCACCGATCCTTGGCTGGACAGAGCCATTCTCTATCGTACAGATCCTGTGGATCAACCTGATCATGGATACACTGGCAGCTATGGCATTCGGCGGTGAGCCGATCCTGAACCGTTACATGAACGAGCAGCCGGCAAAGAGAAGCGACAATATCCTGACAGGATATATCAAATCTGCAATTGGTGTAAGTTCGATATTTATCACTCTGGGATCTATCCTGATTCTGGAAAATGTCGGCGGAATCACAACAGCAGTTATGCCGGCAGGATGTTCAAATCCGGATCTGTATGAGAAGACCTTTATGTTTGCATTCTTTATTTATGCGATTATCTTTAACAGTCTGAATACCAGATCTGAGAGATTTAACCTGTTTGAGCATATTGGAGAAAATAAGAGATTTATCCTTGTAATGGGTGCGATCTTTGTTCTTCAGACAGTCCTGATCCAGATCGGTGGAGAAGTCTTCAGCACAACTCCTCTGACACTGAAAGCACTGCTTGTTTCCATGGTTCTTGGAGTACTGATCATCCCTGTGGATATGGTACGAAAAGCGATCATGAGATCTAACAAATAAAAAGAGCTGATTTTGAAATATCCCCTGCTAAAGTGGCAGGGGATATTTTTTTAATCGATTGCAACGCGGATACCGCCGCTGCGTTCAGAAGGCTGAATGATAACAGTTACCGGAATTCCGCCATGCCATTCAAAGGAATAAGATTCGCCAGAAGCCTGTCCGATAAAGGTTTTCCAGTTGACATCTGTTGTGATGCGCGGGTCGCAGGCACCATTGCCCATCCAGCAGATCACAGCATCCGGATCGACAGAGATCGTATTGTGGGACTGTACATTGCTGAGTGCGATCGGGTTTCCGTCAGTGATGACCGCCACATAAGCTTCGCTTCCAGTTCCGGTAAGTGTGGTGGTAGCAAGACCTTTCTGGGACAAAACGCCGACACCGATGAAGCGGACGCTGTATTTGCAGTCCTGTGTAAATGCAAGCAGGTTTTCGGATTCGACAGAGATCGTTTCGCCCGGTTCCAGTTTATAGACCAGAACATGCTGTGCGCTTTCTGCGTAATAGGTTTCGGATGGACCGTTCATGGTGACTTTGGTAAGAGGAATGTTTTCACCGGTGACGCGGCGCATCAGGGAGCCGAGTGCTGCCTGGGCGAGACTTTTCTGCGGTCCGAGAAGGACTTTTTCGAAGCGGTAATTAGTGTTGCCGCTGCAGTCGCCTGCGATAAAAGCACCGGTCTTGGTGAAGATAACGTCGTTGCCTGTAGTAGTGACTTTGAGTGTCAGTTCGTTTATGGTTTCAAATTTGATCATAAGAGTATCCTCCCGTTAGTTTGTCTCAACGCCGTATAACTGGCAGAGCCCCGCCAGATCTCTGGCGACACCGTTTCCGATGGCGTTGAATTTCCATTCTGTATTATGTAAGTAAATCTCTCCGAGCATCATGGATGTGACATTGTCATAATAATCGGTCAGCATGAAACTGTAGATCTCCTGACCGGAATCCGGATCGAGAAGCCGGATATAGGCATCTTTGACCATGCTGAAATTTAGGTGCCGCTCCAGTGCCTCGTTGATCGTAAGGACAAAAACGATCTTCCGTATAGAAGTATTCAGTTTGAAAAAATCAATATCCGCATATTCACGGTCTGCCCTGGAGCCGTTTACATGCAGGGCAACACTTCCGTCGGGGCTCAGTGTCTGTCCGTAAAAAACAAACCAGTCATCGCCGGGAACCTTGCCTGAAGCATCCAGAAGATAAGCGGATAAATCGATATCACACTGAGGGTTAGAGACGTTCCAGCCAAGTGCAACACGCACCTTTGGAAACTGCCCGACTGTGCCGATACGGACTTTCTGGCCCTTCTGTATGACGTTACGAAGGACCGGGATATCGTGTTTCTGCGGAGCAGAGGATACCGAAGATACTGTCGGAGTTACAGGTGCTGGTTCTGGATGTCGATAAGCCTGCGTTCTTTTGGGATTTTCCTGTACATGGCCAGATAAAGTTTTCTTCAAATTTACAGAAAGAATATTTCCCCTGTGCAGAGCAGGCTGGATCTTTCGCTGGTTAAGTGTAAGAACGTTCCCGGCGGTATATGCCGATTCGATCTTTGTGGGAATTTGAAACATAGTTTACCTCCCCGTATTTTATTGATACTACATTGTTCACTGTTCTAATCATACCATGTTACACCATGAATTAAAATAAATCAGGTTAACATTTACTTTAACATTTACATTGATTTTTACTTATTTGGATCAAAACCCTTGAAAAAATGCAGAATTTACGTTACCATGAACTTAACTTCATAAAGGCAAAGCTGTGGTAACGCAGTGACGCAAAGCTATAGGGGCCGAGAACGAGCCAGCCAGTTGCAAGAACAGAGAATCCATCTGCTGTCTTGCTTTTTTTATGTAAAAAGCGAAGTCAGCAGTCGGGATTCGGTCAAATTTAATCAAATCAACGGCATACAGAAGGAGAGTGTAATGGCTCGAAAATACACAAAAGAAGAATTAAAAGAAAGACTTCAGCGTTCCATATATAAAGTAGTAGCAGAAGAAGGCATCGAAGGCGTTACCGTCCGTAAAGTATCAAAGGGATGCGGGCTTTCCGACCCGTATATTTATCAGTGTTACAAGGATCTGTTCGATCTGATGGATCCGGAGGTGATCGTGTCCAACATCATCGACAGCACCGTATCTGTAGCAGTCAAAATGCATCTTGGATATATGGACAAGACAGCTCTCAAGGCACGAACGATCTACAAAACAGTATTTGCATTATTGTTCCAGCTTCTGCATATTGATGTGTGGAACGGGGGAATATAAAAGCAGCGAGAGGCTGCTTTTTTGTACTTTTCCGGGTACATTTTTTGGACGTAAAAAAGTACAAAACCACAACATGTTGATAAAAAATATCAAGACACAGCTACAAATTGTATTAAATTAAAAGCATGCGCTAATCGATTGACAACGGCGTATTCCATAGTGTACACTAGCGGCGTGAACAAGGGAGTGTTCACTTGAAACTAATAAGATTCCGGTCTTATTTTTCTTTTGCAAGAAAAGTTAGACGGGACATACGCGGAATAAATCATATATTAGAGAGGTGCAAAATGAAAAACTTTTCACAGTGGGAAGGTTTCAAAGGAAACCGTTGGAAAGAAAAAATCGACGTCCGTAACTTTATCTCGATGAACTACACACCATATGACGGAGACGCTTCCTTCCTGGAAGAACCAACAGAAGCAACAAATAAACTGTGGGGAAAACTTCAGGAACTGCAGAAAGAAGAACGTGCCAAAGGCGGAGTTCTGGATATGGAAACAGAGGTTGTTACATCTCTGACAGCATATGGCCCGGGATACATCGACGAAGATCTTAAAGATCTTGAAACAGTTGTTGGTCTTCAGACTGACAAACCGCTGAAACGTGCATTTATGCCATACGGTGGAATCAAAATGGCAGAGCAGGCATGCGAAACTTACGGATACAAAGTAAGCGACAAGATCAAAGACGTATTCCACAACTATGAATTCAAAACACACAACCAGGGTGTATTTGATATCTACACACCAGAGATGAAATTAGCCCGTCACAGCAAGATCCTGACAGGTCTTCCGGATACTTACGGACGTGGACGTATCGTTGGTGACTACAGACGAGTTGCTCTGTATGGTATCGATGCTCTGATCGAAGGAAAACAGAAAGACTTCGCAGCATGCGACCGTCAGGGTATGAGACGTTATGACTTCCAGCTTCGTGAAGAGATCGCTGATCAGATCCGTGCTCTCAAAGGCATGAAGGTTATGGCTGAAGCATACGGATTTGATATTTCCGAGCCGGCTAAGAATGCAAGAGAAGCATTCCAGTGGCTGTACTTTGGATATCTGGCAGCAATCAAGACTCAGAACGGTGCTGCAATGAGTGTTGGACGTATTTCCACATTCCTTGATGTTTATATTGAAAGAGACCTTGAGAACGGAACTCTTACAGAGAAAGAAGCTCAGGAGCTTGTTGACCACATGGTAATGAAATTCCGTATGGTTAAATTTGCCCGTATTCCTTCTTACAACCAGCTGTTCTCCGGTGACCCGGTATGGGCAACTCTGGAAGTTGCAGGTATGGGACAGGACGGACGTTCCATGGTAACAAAGAACGACTTCCGTTTCCTGCATACACTGGAAAACATGGGACCGGCTCCGGAACCGAACCTTACAGTTCTGTATTCTTCAAGACTGCCTGAAAACTTCAAAAAATATACAGCTGACATCTCTGTACTGACAAGTTCTGTTCAGTATGAGAACGATGATGTTATGCGTCCGGTATGGGGTGATGACTACAGCATCTGCTGCTGTGTATCCGCTACTGAGACAGGTAAGGAAATGCAGTTCTTCGGAGCTCGTGCAAACCTTGCAAAATGCCTTCTTTACGCTATCAACGGTGGTGTTGATGAGAAGACAAAACAGCAGGTAGGACCGAACTATCAGCCGATTACTTCTGAGTATCTTGATTATGACGAAGTAGTTGCTAAATATGACAAGATGATGGACTGGCTGGCTCATCTGTATGTTGGAACACTGAACATGATCCACTACATGCATGACAAATACTACTATGAAGCAGCAGAGATGGCTCTGATCGATACAAAGGTTGACCGTTCTTTCGCAACTGGTATCGCAGGATTCTCTCACGTAGTAGACTCCCTGTCCGCTATCAAATATGCAAAAGTTAAAGCTGTTCGTGATGAAGACGGAATCACAACAGACTTCATCGTAGAAGGTGACTTCCCACGTTATGGTAACGATGATGACAGAGCAGATGAGATCGCAACAACACTGCTTTCTACATTCCTTGAGAAACTGAAACACATCCATACCTATCGTGATTCCAAACCTACTACTTCCATTCTTACCATTACATCCAACGTTGTTTATGGTAAAGCTACAGGATCTCTTCCGGATGGAAGAAAAGCAGGCGAACCGCTGGCACCTGGTGCCAACCCGTCCTATGGAGCAGAGCAGAACGGACTTCTTGCATCCCTCAACTCTGTTGCAAAACTGGACTATGAAGATGCTCTTGATGGTATCTCCAATACTCAGACCATCAACCCGGATGCTCTGGGACATACAGAAGAAGAACGTACAGAGAACCTTGTTCGTGTGCTTGACGGATACTTTGATCAGGGTGCTCATCACCTCAATGTTAACGTATTCGGTAAAGAAAAACTGATTGATGCTATGGAACATCCGGAAAAAGAAGAGTATGCAAACTTCACAATCCGTGTATCCGGATATGCCGTTAAATTCATCGACCTTACAAGAGAGCAGCAGCTGGATGTTATTGCCAGAACCTGCCACGACAGAATGTAATAATGAGTGAAGAAATCAAAGGATATGTCCATTCTCTGGAAAGCTTCGGATCAGTAGACGGACCGGGCGTCAGATATGTGATATTCCTGAGTGGATGTGCAATGCGCTGCCAGTTCTGCCATAATCCGGACACCTGGAAAATGGGAGAGGGGCAGCAGTACACCCCGTCTCAGCTTCTGAAACAGGCTCTTCGCTATAAGAATTACTGGGGTAACAAAGGCGGGATCACTGTGAGTGGAGGAGAACCTCTTCTTCAGATTGATTTCCTGATTGAATTTTTCCGTCAGGCAAAGGCCGCAGGAGTTCATACGACTCTTGATACCAGTGCCAATCCTTACACAGAAAAGGAACCTTTTTATTCCAAATGGCTGGAGCTTATGAAGTATACTGATCTTGTTCTTCTGGACATCAAGCAGATTGACGAAGAAGAACATATCAAGCTTACAGGACAGTCCAACAAAAATATTCTGGCAATGGCACGGAAATTGTCAGATATGGGAAAACCGATGTGGATCCGCCACGTACTGGTTCCGGGAGGCAGCGATAAAGATGAGTATCTCCACAGGCTTGCAGATTTTATCCATACTTTAAAAACAGTGGAGAGAGTCGAAGTGCTTCCGTACCATACACTTGGTGTATTTAAGTGGGAACAGCTAGGAATTCCTTATCCGCTGGAAGGTGTCAGACCACCTTCGAAGGAACGGATCGACAACGCCAGAGAAATTCTGGGAGCGATATAAACCGGTCAGAAGACTGGAAAAGAAAAAGATCTCAATGCCAGTTATGGCAGAGAGACATCAGACTGTAGATAAAGTCCATGGCAAATGCTGTGGACTTTTCTTTATGCATTCAGACATGTTCAAAACTTGAAAAATTTTCTTTTTTAATAATCATCGGGCATCGGTTTTGCATGATATATATTTTTCGATGCTGGAAGTTGCTATAAATATTTTTGTGACCGACATTAATGTCGGTCACAATGTTGAAACTTGAGAGGTGAAAAACTCAAAAAAATCATAAATCCTCAAGGTTGATTCCCTTCGGCCGTTCCATATGAGCAATTGTGATTTCATAGATATGTTCAGAATCACCGGTTTCCAGAGCATTCAGTATCGCCATATGTTCATTATAAGTATTTTCCATTCGTCCCTTATGAGAGAGAGAAAGTCTGGCGAGTGCTTTCATGCGGTACATAAAGGTGGAAAATATGGAAGAAAACTGTTCATTTTCAAGGTAAGTAATAATCTTGGTATGGAATTGAAAATCATATTCGCAGAATTCATCAATGGAATGGGTGGTATCCATGATCTCTTTCATATCGTCCATGATCATATGAAGTTCTTTGAACAATCTTCGTGCTTTTCGGCACTCAAAATCCTTACAGATCTGAATCGTGCAGTAGCTTTCCAATGCAGAGCGGACCTGAAAAGTTTCGTTGACATCCTGTTTGGTAAGCTGATGCAGCATAAATCCCTTGTTTGGGATAATATCAATATAGCCTTCCTGTGCCAGTCGATGGATCGCATCTCGAAATGGAGTTCGTGAGATGCCGATTTCTTTTGATAATTTTGTCTCAGAGTATATCTCGTGATAGGAAAGCTGATTTTCCAGAATTAACTTCTGAAGGTGCTTATAAGCCTGTTCATTTAAAGGTATCATACAAAAACTCCTTAAAAATCTAAAAATTTTCTGCAAAAAACGTGTATTTTTCTTGAAAATATCATACCTCAATCTAAAAAACAGGTCAATATAAAATAGAAAAAAGCCCTCAAAAATGCATTAAATTGTCAAAAATATAACAAAATAGAAACACGAAATTGGATAGTTTATACAAAAACAAAGGGTTAAAAATGTTGAAAAAGGAGAAAGAAAATTAGAGTATTGACCGGTATACCGGTATACGATATAATGAAGCCACAAACAAAGAAAACGAACAGAAAACAAAAGCAGTAAAAGATGAAACAGGATATCCAAAGCAACCAGAATAATTACAAATTTCAACAGATCAAAAAGGAGAATGCAAAATGAAAACAGGATTTATCGGACTTGGAATCATGGGAAGACCAATGGCAAAGAACTTATTAAAAGCAGGTAAAGAACTTCTTGTATCAGACCTCAACAAAGAAGCAGTAGCAGATGCAGTAAATGCAGGTGCACAGGAAGCGACTTATGCAGAGATCGGTGCACAGTGCGACAGAATCATCATCATGGTTCCGAGCGGCGCAATCTCAAAATCCATTCTGTTTGGAGAGAACGGAGTCGCATCTACTATTAAAGAAGGTGCAATCGTATGCGACATGAGTTCTGTAACCCCAGTTGAATCCAAAGAATGCTACGATGGACTTAAGGCAAAAGGAGTTGGTTTTCTGGATGCACCGGTATCTGGCGGAGAGCCTGGAGCAGTGAACGGAACACTGGCAATCATGGCAGGTGGAGATGCAGAGGACTTCGAAGCAATGCAGGAATATTTTGACATCCTTGGTTCATCTGCACTTCTGATCGGTGAATCTGGAAGCGGAAGCGTAACCAAACTGGCAAATCAGGTTATTGTAAACAACACGATCGCAGTTGTTTCTGAAGCATTTGTTCTTGCAGCCAAAGCAGGAGCTGATCCGAAGAAAGTATATGAGGCAATCCGTGGCGGACTTGCAGGAAGTGCAGTTCTGGATGCCAAGATCCCGATGATCATTGAGCGTAATTTCAAACCGGGCGGACCGATCAGAATCAACCATAAAGACATCAAGAATGTTGTAAATACTGCACATTCCATTGATGTACCGATTCCTTACACTGCACAGTTATATGAGATTCTGCAGACACTGAAGATCCATGGACATATGGAGGATGACCACGGCGGAATCGTACAGTATTTTGAGAAACTGGCAGGTATCGAAGTAAAGAAATTTGATTAAAACAGATTCAGGAGGGAATAACGATGGCATTAAATGCACAGGTTTTAAATTCTTATAAAAAAATCGACGAGGCATACATAGATACTCTTTTAAATAAAGAAATTGCCCGGAATCAGAAAAAGATCGTTGTTCTGGACGATGACCCGACAGGCGTTCAGACAGTTCATGATATCTCTGTCTATACAAACTGGGAAAAAGATACCATCCGTCAGGGGTTTGAAGAATCCAATAATCTGTTCTACATACTTACCAATTCCAGAGGATTTACGACTGAGCAGACAACAGAAGCACACAATGCGATTGCTGAAGTTGTAGATGAGGTTGCCAAGGAAACCGGCAGAGAATACATTTTTATCAGCCGAAGCGACTCCACTCTGCGCGGTCATTATCCACTGGAAACAGAACTTCTGAAAGCAAATTATGAGAAAAATACCGGCAAGACTATCGACGGAGAAATCCTTTGCCCATTCTTCAAGGAAGGCGGTCGTTTTACAATCGATGATGTTCACTATGTCAAATATGGTGAAGAACTGATTCCGGCAAATGAGACAGAGTTTGCAAAAGATAAGACTTTTGGTTACACTGCAGCAACCATGCCGGAATACGTGGAAGAAAAGACCAAAGGTGCATACAAAGCTTCTGATGTTACCTGTATTTCTCTTGAAGAGATCCACGATATGGATATCGACGGTATCCAGAAGAAACTTATGGAAGTCAGAAATTTCAACAAAATTATCGTGAATGCCGTTGATTATGCTGATGTAAAAGTATTCTGTGTAGCTCTCTATCGTGCAATGGCGGCTGGCAAGGTATTCATGTTCCGTACAGCAGCGGCAATCGTCAAGGTTATGGGTGGCGTTACAGATCAGCCTCTCCTTACCAGAGAAAAAATGGTAGTAAATGAGACAGAAAATGGTGGAATCATCGTGGTCGGTTCTCATACAGACAAGACAACCAGACAGGTAGGAGAACTTAAGAAACTGACAGATGTAGAATTTATTGAATTAGATGCAACCCTGGTAAAAGATGATGCAGCGTTTGAAGCAGAAGTACAGAGATGTCTCGACAAAGAAGAAGCATGCATCCGTGCCGGCAAAACAGTCTGCTGTTATACAACGAGAGCGCTGATCACAGCAGATACCGGGGACAAAGAAGATGAACTCAGACTTTCAGTGAAAATTTCCGATGCTGTTCAGTCTCTTGTTGGACGACTGAAAATCACACCAGGATTTGTTATTGCAAAAGGTGGAATCACATCCAGTGATGTCGGAACCAAAGCACTTGCAGTTAAGAAAGCAAATGTACTTGGACAGATCAAACCTGGAATCCCTGTATGGCAGACAGGAGAAGAGAGCAGATTTCCATTGACACCATATGTGATCTTTCCGGGAAATGTAGGTGAAGATACAACACTGCGTGAAGCAGTTGAAGTCCTGATTCAGAAATAAAAAGACGAGGTGACGGATATGGATATTACGATTACGACGATTGGTGCGCTTATCGGTCTGGCAGTTGCCATTATTCTTATTATTAAAAAAATAGAACCTGCATACAGCATGATTGCCGGTGCTTTTGTGGGTGGAGTGATCGGCGGGGCAGGACTGGAAGGAACCGTTTCCTGCATGATAACAGGAGCACAGAGCATTATGCCTGCGATTCTTCGAATCGTAACATCCGGAATTCTGGCAGGTGTACTGATTCAATCAGGTGCGGCAGTAAAGATCGCAGACCAGATCATCAAGATTTTTGGAGAAAAAAGAGCACTATTTTCTCTGGCACTTGCAACAATGATCCTGACAGCAGTTGGTGTATTTGGCGATGTAGCAGTTATCACGGTGGCACCGATAGCTATGGTTATAGGACAGAGAATCGGATGCAGCAATTTCATTCTTCTGGCAGCATTGATGGGTGGTGAAAAAGCCGGAATGGTCATTTCACCGAACCCGAATACTATTGCGGCGGCAGAAAACTTTGGTGTAGATCTTTCTGCACTGATGGCGGCAGGAATCATTCCTGCACTTGTCGGACTTGCGGGAACTGTTATAATCTGTACCCTTCTGGCAGGAAAAGGTCGTAAAGAAAATGGTGCACAGGAAGAGCAATCTATAAAAGTCAATACACAGCCGATGGGACTTCCATCTATCGGTTCTGCAATTATCGGACCTCTTGTAGCAGTTGTACTTCTGATGCTTCGACCAATCTGTGGCATAACGGTAGATCCGTTGATCGCTCTTCCGGCAGGCGCTATTGTTGGACTGCTCTGTATGAGAAAGATGAATCATTTCAGAGAATATATTACTTATGGACTTGGCAAAATGATGCCGGTAGCAATCCTTCTGATCGGAACCGGAACGATTTCCGGTATTGTAAAGACCTCCCAGTTCCAGACGGATATGACTATGGTTCTGAATGCAATGAACCTTCCGGCATTCCTTTTGGCTCCGATTTCAGGAATTGTAATGGCAGGAGCAACCGCTTCTTCCTCAGCAGGAGCGACGATCGCATCAGCTACTTTTTCTGAAACGATCACGCAGATCGTACCGGCATTATATGGAGCGGCTATGCTTCATGCAGGAACCATCGTTCTGGATTCCCTTCCACATGGATCTATCTTCCATGCATCCGCAGGAGCTATGGGAATGCCAATCAATGAGAGAATGAAACTTCTGCCGATTGATATTCTGGAAGGTTTGATCATTGTAGTGGCCTCCACGATTGTTTATGGAATCATCCTTTAAGAACATGTAATAAAAAAGATCTCAATGCCAGTTATGGCAGAGAGGTCTTTTTTTTACCCTTTTTTTGTTGTACAATAATACAATATCTCTGAGAAACGGAGGGATACAATGGCGAAAAAGAGAAAAAAACCCAAGATGGAGTTCCGTTACTACCAGATGCCGGCGGGGAGCCCGATCCTGGCATTGCTGGGGCAGAAGTGGCGGCAGAATTATGGCAAAGGTGTGGATTATCTTCATTTTCATAATTATCTTGAGATCGGCTTTTGCTATGAGGGAGAGGGGCATCTGATTCTGGGAGAGGATATGGTGCGTTTTCATGGAAGAGAGTTTACGGTCCTTCCACCGAATTATCCTCATACTACGAACAGTGATCCGGGAAATATCAGCCAGTGGGAGTATCTGTTTATCGATGTAGAGGGATTTCTTCGGAAATTTCTGGACAATCCTGTAAAAGCAGAAAAAATGATCCAGCGTATTTATTCCAAACCACTGTTTCTAAAAGAAGCAGACAATACTTCTGTAGCAGCCAAGATCCTCAAGATCATGGACATTATGCGAAATGGCGAGGAATTTTATCTTGAGGAAGCAAAAGGAATCCTTGCGTCACTTCTGGCGGAAATTGCCAGAATGAATCGAAATGAAGCAGAAGAGAGAGTTCCGGAAGAAAAGGGAAAGATCACGAACATGATCTCCAGATCTCTCGATTACATATCCGATCACTACATGGAAGATATCAAGATCGAAAATCTCGCAAAAAGCTGCCACATCAGTGAGACACATTTTCGACGGCTTTTTACCTCTTATATGAAAGTAAGCCCGCTGGAATATATCAATACCGTGCGAATCCAGACTGCCTGTGATCTTCTGCAGAAAACAGATGCGCCGGTGGCGGATATTGCCTACAAGTGCGGATTTACGACAAACTCAACGTTTAACCGGAACTTTAAGCAGCTTATGGGAGTTACCCCGATCGAATGGCGAAAACGCCCGGAAAGTTACGAACAGCAGATCCTGAAATTCGACATCCACTCAGAAGAGGGATGGTAGAGTGCTTACCAGAGAAATCTGTTTATGATAAATCAGAAGGAAACGTGTCTGAAAAAGACAGAAAGGAATTTTTTAATGTACGATTACAAAATTGTAGAGCAGGTATCCCGGAAGAAAAAAAGCATGTCCGGTATCCTGCGAAAAGTCATGATCATTTTTGCCGTGTTCTTTGTAATACTCGGAATCACGATCTCTCAGTCCTTCATGCTTGCAGGATTTTTGCTGGCGGCACTTTATTTCGTGTATGATGTCTTCAGCCAGAAAGATTACGAGTACACACTTGAGAGCGATACACTTACCATCGATGTGATCTATGGCAAGAAATACCGCAAGACCGCTCATGTCCTGGAACTCAAAAACATGGAAGTGACCGCGCCGCACTGGCACGAAAGCGTTGCAAAATACAAGAAAAACGGCGGCACAGAAAAGCTTAAAAAATACGATTACACATCCTACGACGATGATGTGCCATACTACACAATGATCGTAAAAGAGGACGGAAACAAAATAAAACTTCTTCTTGATCTGACGGATGAGATGCTGCATACCATAAAAACCCTGCATCCTCAAAAAGTCTATTTTGCATAAAATGTGAAAAAATATGTGAAATATGTACAAAAAATGAATGAAAAATTTATGAAATAAGAACAAAAACCTCTCTTGGAAACAAAGAATCTATGCATTCTGTCGAAAAGAGAGGATTTTTTTCATCAAAATGATACGACAAAAAACGCATGAATGCGAAAAACAAACAAAAAACCCAAAAATGAATCATGTAAATAGTGCGAAATACACAAAATGGTCGAAAATGCACATTATGTAAATGATTCTGCAAACTATCCTATTGAATCGGATGCTATAATTGATTCATAAGCAATTCGGGGTAAAAGAATACGCTTAATAAAAGGAGGACATCTAAATGAAGAAAAAATTACTTGCAGTATTAATGACAGGTATTATGGCAGCATCCTTTGCCGGCGCAGCTACAACTGTTTATGCAGCAGACGATGACAACACCTTAACCGTATGGGCATGGGATCAGAACTTCAACATCAAATCCATGCAGATGGCTGGTGAGCAGTATGCAAAAGATCATGATGGATTTGCAGTAGACGTTATTGAGACATCTTCTGATGACTGCCAGACCAAACTGACAACAGCAGCTAACGCTGGTGACTACAGCACACTTCCGGACATCGTTCTGATGCAGGACAACAGCTATCAGAAATATCTGAAGAGCTATCCGGACGCTTTCACAGATCTCAAAGATATGGACATCAACTGGGATGATTTCGGAAAACTGAAACAGTCCTATTCAATGATAGATGACACACATTACGGTGTTCCGTTCGACAACGGTGCTGTTATCGCCTGCTATCGTACAGATATCCTTGACGAAGCTGGATACACACTGGATGACCTGACAGACATCACATGGTCCAAATTCATGGAAATCGGTAAAGACGTTCATGAAAAGACCGGTAAATACCTCCTTACAAGCGAAGCTACAGGCGGCGACACTCTGATGATGATGATGCAGTCCTGCGGAGCTAACTTCGTAAATGAAGACGGAGAAGCTTATATCGTTGGAAACGACACAGCAGAAAAATGCATCAACCTTTATGTAGACCTTGTTAAAAACGACGTTGTTAAACTCGTAAACAACTGGGATGAGTACATTGCAACAATCACAAGCGGCGAGGCTGCTGGTATCGTAAATGGTAACTGGATTACAGCTACTCTGATGCAGACAGAGGATCAGAAAGGTCTGTGGCAGATCACAACAATGCCAAAAGTTGACGATGTTGACAGTGCAACAAACTACGCTAACAACGGTGGATCTTCCTGGTACATTACATCTAACTGCAAGAATGTAGAACTCGCAGAGGACTTCCTTGCAAGCACATTTGGTTCCAGCACAGATTTCTATGATGCAATCCTTCCGGAAACAGGAGCAATTTCCTGCTACCTGCCAGCTGGAGAATCTGATGTTTACAACGAGCCAAACGAATTCTTCAATGACCAGCCGATCTTCTCAACAATTGTAGAGTACTCTTCTCATATTCCGGAGTTCACAAAGACACCGTATCACTATGAAGCAAGAGAATGTGTCAACACAGCAGTTGTTAATATCGTAAATGGTACATCTGTAGAAGACGCACTTCAGGAAGCACAGGATACACTTGCATTCAAGATGACAGAGTAATCTGAATCTCGAAAAGTGAACATTTATAAGTAATCAAGGCGGGGGACTGCTTGCAGTCCCCTGTCGTGCGTTAAAAGTTAGGTTTGAAAGGGGGAGTTCCTGTGAATTCCAAGAAAAAAGGCATGTCATTGATCGCGAAACAGAGAGCTGCCGGATGGATTTTCCTTCTGCCGGCAACACTGATGATCGCAATCATGAGTTTTTATCCAATGATCCGTGCATTTATCATTTCTTTACAGACAGGTGCCGGAGCAAACATGCGGTTCGCAGAACCAATTTTCAGTAACTATCAGCGTATCATGGCTGATAAGGTATTCCAGCAGTCAATTGTCAATACGTTCCTGTATCTGATCATTCAGGTACCGATCATGCTGGTACTCGCAATCTTACTTGCACAGCTGCTCAACAACAAAGACCTGAAATTCAGAGGATTTTTCCGTACATGCGTATTCCTTCCATGTGCAACATCCCTGGTTTCCTATTCCCTGATCTTCCGTTCCATGTTTGCAACAGATGGTCTGATCAACAGTATCCTGATCAAACTTGGAATCTTATCTACCGGCTACAACTTCCTTGGAAACTCCACCAGTGCCAAGATCGTTATCATCATCGCGCTGATCTGGAGATGGACAGGATACAACATGGTATTCTATCTTGCAGGCCTTCAGAATATCGAATATTCTGTATACGAGGCAGCCAAGATCGATGGTGCTAATGGTTGGAAGACTTTCTGGAAGATTACAGTTCCGCTTCTGAAACCGACAATTATCATGACATTTATCATGTCAATCAATGGTACATTACAGTTGTTCGATGAGTCCGTCAACCTGACAAAAGGTGGTCCGGCGAACTCAACGATCACAATGTCCCATTATGTTTACAATACATGTTTTATCAACGTACCGAATTTTGGATATGCATCAGCAATGTCATTCCTTATATTCATTATGGTAGCTGTACTTGCATTTATCAACTTGAAAGTAGGTGATACACGTGACTAAGAAAAACAAATCAGCAATTCAGAGAAGATTGATTCCTACCTATATTTTTCTGATCATCGTGTCATTTATTTCAGTATTTCCGTTATACTGGATGATCTCAGCTGCAACAAATACATCAACAGATGTATCT
Organism: Blautia intestinihominis; assembly: GCF_040096655.1. Taxonomy (NCBI): domain Bacteria; kingdom Bacillati; phylum Bacillota; class Clostridia; order Lachnospirales; family Lachnospiraceae; genus Blautia; species Blautia intestinihominis. The sequence goes on from NZ_JBBMEI010000008.1 coordinate 68,613, forward strand.
CGTGGACGAATTATTCCGGGAAGTTACTTCATGGAAAACTTCAAAAACCTGACAGCTCAGCAGCCACTGTGGAGAGCACTTGGAAACTCTTTCTTCTATGCGATCCTTACAACAGTGATCTGTCTGCTGATCTGCTCTATCGCAGGATATGGTTTTGAAGTTTATCATGATAAGGCAAAAGACAGACTGTTCTCCGTTCTGCTTCTGGCAATGATGGTTCCTCAGGTTGCTACCATGGTTCCGTTATTCAAGATGTTCTCCAAAGCAGGACTTCTGAATACAGCAGTTGGTTTTATCCTTCCGATCATTTCTACACCGTTTATGATCATGATGTTCCGTCAGAACGCAAGATCCTTCCCTATAGATATTATCGAGGCAGCTCGTATCGATGGACTGAGCGAAGTAAGAATCTTCTTACAGATGTTCATTCCTACTATGAAATCTACATATGCAGCTGCAGCAGTTATTACCTTCATGAATGCATGGAACTCTTACCTGTGGCCGAAGGTAATCATGACTGATAACAAGGCGATGACAATGCCAATGTTGATCGCCAACCTGATCACAGGTTATGTAACAGACTATGGTATGCTGATGTGTGGCGTATTATTCTGTTCCATCCCGACAATGGTTGTATTCTTCGTACTGCAGAAACAGTTCGCAGAAGGTATTACCGGAGCGGTTAAGTAATTATGAATTAAATAAAAGGATGCTGCTTGGTCCTGTGGGTATATTGCGTAATATGTCCCAGACAGATTATGCGGCATCCTTTTTTGTAACTTTTTAACGTATTTACATGTGGTAAACCTTACGGAAATCAAGTGGAGTGGTTCCCGTGTATTTCCGAAAGATCGAAATAAAGTGGCTGGTGTCTGTGAAACCGGACGCGAGGGAAATCTCCTGGATCTTCATGTGCGTGTGAGTCAGCAACAGTTCCTTGGATTTGTTGATCCGGTAGCCGGTCAGATATTCATAGACCGAAACACCCAGGAATTTGCGGAACAGTCGGGAGAGATACTGAGGAGTGACAAAAACCTGGCTGCTCAATTCCTGAACAGTCAGTTCCTCAGAATATCTGGTTTCGATTTCCCGTACAGTGGGGGCAACATATCTCTGATACAACGGATCGGCGGTCAGATTTCCGGAAGAAGTGTCCAGAGTAAAAGCAAGCAGCAGGTCATAGCAGAGCGTAGAGAGAACTTTCATGTCAGGAATGGATTTCTGGAATTCAGAAACGGCGTCCGAAATGATGTGCTCGATCAGACATCCCTGCTCCTTACTGACAAAAACAACCGACTGATTCTGAAGGATCGAAGAGATCCCGGAAGAGAGTGTGCCGGTAAATGTGGCAAAAACAGTATCCCATTCCTCAGATTCTTTCGTATAAGAATGAGGGACAGACGGTGCAATCAGGATTCCTTCCTGTTCCTCCAGGATATAATGTTTTCCACGGATCTCAATTCGTCCACGTCCCTTCTCCGTCTGGAGATAATGATAATGTGGATGTCCGTTCGGACGCTGCATACTCTCCTGATACCAGTGGTTTCCGACAGAATCAAACATGAATGGCATGGTTACGGGAGTGTTTCGGAAGTAAATTGGCATAAGCTTACCTTGTTTCGAAATGTTATATTTTTTGGAATGACTTATTATACCACATGAGAAAGATACATACTATAATGAATCCATAAAACGCAGGAGGATAATGATGAAAACTTTTGATTATTCTTTAGTAAAAGATCCACAGTATTTCAAAGATGGAAGAATGGATGCACATTCTGACCACACATATTACAGAGATGGAGAGGAAGCGAAGGAAAAAGAAACTTCCTTCCGTTATGACCTTAACGGAATCTGGAAATTCCACTATGCCCGTAACTATGGAAGTGCGATTCCGGGATTCGAAAAAGAAGAATATTGCTGCAGAGACTGGGATGATATCCGTGTACCGGCCCATATCCAGATGGAAGGATATGATGCACCTCAGTATGCTAACGTACAGTATCCGTGGGAAGGCCACGAGGACATCCATCCGGGTGAGATTCCGGAGCATTTCAATCCGGTTGCAAGCTACGTGAAATACTTTGAAGTGCCGGAAGAAATGCAGGGGAAACGTCTCTTTATCTCCTTCCAGGGAGCAGAGAGCGGCATTGCATTATGGCTCAACGGACACTTTGTTGGATACAGTGAAGACTCTTTTACACCGTCAGAATTTGAACTGACCGAATATGTAAAAGAAGGCGAAAACAAACTCGCAGCACAGGTATTCAAATGGACAGCAAGCAGCTGGTGCGAGGACCAGGACTTCTTCCGTTTCTCCGGAATTTACAGAGATGTTTACCTTTATACTGTACCGGAAGTTCATGTTTATGACCTTCAGATCCGTGCGATCCCGGATGAAACATTAAGTGCAGCAGCACTTGAGATCAGAACAAATACCTGGGGCAAAGGCACAGTTAAGATTACTCTTTCCAAAGACGGAGAGACCGTGATCGAGGACAAAAAAGCACTCGACGGAGAAGAAATTTATTCCTGGAAAGTAGCAGATCCGGTACTCTGGAGCGCAGAAGAACCACAGCTTTATGACCTGACACTGGAAGTTTATAATGAGGCAGGAGAGCTTCAGGAAGTGATCCCACAGAGAGTTGGATTCCGTCGTTTCGAGATGAAAGACGGCATTATGACACTGAATGGAAAACGTATCGTATTCAAGGGTGTTAACCGTCATGAATTCAGTTCTGTAAGCGGAAGACACGTATCCGAAGAAGAACTCCGCAAAGACCTTAAGACCATGAAGCAGAACAATATCAATGCGATCCGTACCTGCCATTATCCGGATGCATCCCTGATCTATCAGCTCTGCGATGAATACGGAATCTATATGATCGATGAGACAAACCTGGAATCCCACGGTTCCTGGGATGTTGCTGAATTTACAAAGGATTACACCTACGTTGTGCCGCATGACAAGCCGGAATGGCTGGATATGATGCTTGACCGTGCAAATTCCATGTATCAGAGAGACAAAAACCACACGGCGATCCTGATCTGGTCCTGCGGAAATGAGTCCTTCGGAGGCAAGGATATTTTTGAAATGTCCCAGTTCTTCCGCAACACAGACCCGACCCGTCTGGTTCACTATGAAGGTCTTTGCCATGACCGCAGATATAACGATACCAGCGACATGGAAAGCCAGATGTACCCATCTGTAGAGGCAATCAAGGAGTTCCTTGCAAAAGATGATTCTAAGCCGTTCATCTGCTGTGAATATACTCATGCAATGGGAAATTCCTGCGGTGCAATGCACAAATATACAGATCTGACCGACACAGAACCGAAGTATCAGGGTGGATTTATCTGGGACTACATTGACCAGTCTATCTACAAAAAAGACCGCTACGGCAAAGAATTCCAGGCGTATGGCGGCGACTTCGGAGAACGTCCGACAGACTACAACTTTAGTGGAAATGGTATCGCATACGGTGGAAACAGAGATGCTTCTCCGAAGATGCAGGAAGTCAAATTCAACTACCAGAACATCACTGCAGAAGTCAGTGCAGACAGCGTAAAAGTCATCAACAAGAACCTGTTTGTGAACACAGATATTTTTGACTGCAAAGTAACTGTTGCAAAGAATGGTAAAGTGATCCGCAAGGCTTCTCTTGCAACGGCAGTTGCTCCATTAAGCGAAGAAACCTATGCACTTCCGCTCGCAAAAGAAGAGAAACCAGGCGAATATGCAGTGACTGTTTCCTTCCATCTGAAAGAAGATAAAGCATGGGCAGAAGCGGGACATGAGGTAGCTTTTGGACAGTATGTATACCAGGTTGAAGAACCGAAAAAGACCTGCCCGGAAGGTGTAAAAGTGATCCGCAGTACACACAATATCGGTGTCAGAGGAGCGCATTTTGAAGTACTTTTCTCTGTATTGAACGGCGGTCTGGTATCTTATAAATATGCCGGAAAAGAAATGATCGAGGCAATTCCAAAGCCAAACTTCTGGCGTGCACCAACGGATAATGACTGTGGAAATCTTATGGGAATGCGCTACGGACAGTGGAAGATCGCCAGCATGTACTTAAGCCACAAAGACTTCCGTCAGGGACCATACGGCCCGGGAAATGAGCCGGAAGTAGAGGTGAATGAGAAGACTGTAAAAGTGACTTACACGTATCTCATGCCGACCACACCACTCAGCGAATGCAGACTTTCCTATGAAGTATCCGGTGATGGAAGAGTAAAGACAACCCTCAGTTATGACCCAGTCAAAGAACTTGGTGACATGCCGGAATTTGGTGTGATCTTCAAATTCAATGCAGATTATGACCGTGTGGAATGGTACGGACTTGGAGAGGCAGAGACCTATTCTGACCGTAAAAAAGGAGCAAAACTTGGCATCTATGCAAACAAAGTCGCAGACAATATTGCAAGATATATGGTTCCGCAGGAATGTGGTGCAAAAGAAGAAGTGCGCTGGGCAAAAGTAACTGACCGCAAGGGAAGAGGAATGCTCTTTGAGATGGATGAGAACAATGGTCCAATGATGTTCTCAGCACTTCCATACACTCCTCATGAGATGGAAAATGCAATGCATCCATACGAACTTCCGGAGGTTCATTACACTGTTGTACGTGTTGCAAAAGACCAGATGGGAATCGGTGGAGATGACAGCTGGGGAGCACGCACACACGAAGAATATTTACTGGAAACCGATAAAAAGATGGAATTTTCCTTTGTATTTAAAGGACTTTAAGAGGAGACAACATGGCGAAACAGATGAAATACGGACGTTACCTTCATGGTGGAGATTATAACCCGGAGCAGTGGCTTGACCGCCCGGATATCCTTCAGAAAGACATCGAATATTTCAAAAAAGCACATATCAACACTGTATCGGTAGGGATTTTTTCCTGGGCTGTTCTTGAACCGGAAGAAGGAAAATATAACTTCGACTGGCTGGAAGAGATCATTAACAATCTTTATAAAGAGGGGATTCATACCATTCTTGCAACTCCGTCAGGAGCAAGACCGAAATGGATGGCAGACAAATACGAAGAAGTCCTTCGTATGGATCCGGACAGAACCCGAAGATTCTTCGGAGGCAGACATAATCACTGTTTTACCTCTCCGGTATACAGAGAAAAAGTCCATGCGATCGATAAGAAATTAGCCGAAAGATTCGGCAAACATCCGGCAGTTATGCTGTGGCATATCTCCAACGAGTTCGGTGGAGAATGCCATTGCCCGCTGTGCCAGGCGAAGTTCAGAGAATGGCTGAAAGAAAAATATGGCACGATCGAAAACCTCAACAAGAGCTGGTGCACAACATTCTGGAGCCACATTTACAACAGTTTTGATCAGATCGAAAGCCCATCCACGAAGGGTGAAAATGAACTTCATGCACTGAAACTTGACTGGAAGCGTTTTGTCACAGATCAGACGATCGACTTTATCAAAAATGAGGTTGATGCGATTCGTGAAGGCGGTTCTGAACTGCCTGTGACCGCCAATCTGATGTATGATTTTGACGGTCTGGATTACAAAAAATTCAAAGATGTTCTTGATATTGTATCCTGGGACAACTATCCGGGATGGCACAAAAAAGAGGAATATGTCACAGCTGTTGACGCGGCAATGCAGCACGACCTGATGCGCAGCATCAAGAAAGCGCCGTTCCTTCTTATGGAATCCTGCCCGTCTGCAACGAACTGGAAACCGATCAACAAACTCAAAAAACCGGGAATGCTTCTGGCAGGTTCTCTCCAGGCAGTTGCTCACGGTTCTGACAGTGTTCTGTATTTCCAGCTTCGTCAGAGTCAGGGCGCTTCCGAGAAATTCCACGGTGCTGTGATCGATCATTACGGCAAAGAAGATACCCGTGTTTTCCGTGAAGTAACAGAGGTTGGAGAGGTTCTGGAACAGATTCAGGAGACTGTTGGAACCAACATGAAATCTCAGGTAGCTGTTCTCTATGACCGTGAAAACGACTGGGCGATCGCGGATGTACAGGGACCGAGAAACGAAGATATGCACTATCGTGAAAATGTGCAGAAGAACTACCGTGCACTGAGAGAACAGGGACTGAATGTCGACATTATTGCAATGGAACATGACCTTGCAGACTACAAAGTTCTGGCAGCTCCGATGGCATATATGTTCAAAGACGGATACGAAGAAAAACTCCGCACCTATGTAGAAAATGGAGGAACTCTGGTACTTTCCTACTGGTCCGGACTGGTAGACGGTACAGACAAATGCTTCCTTGACGGAACTCCATACGGACTGATGGACGTAACAGGAATCCGCAGTGCAGAGATCGACGCTCTTTATGACTGGGAAGAAAACCATGCGATCCCACAGGCTGGAAGCCATCTCGGAATCAGCAATGTATATTCCTGCAAGAACCTCTGCGAACTGGTTGAAGTTTCCGATGCGGAAGTGCTGTTGCGCTACGGCGAGGACTTCTATCAGGGATATCCGGTGCTGACACACAAAGCATTTGGTAAAGGTCATGTATACTATGTATGTGCGGATATGGAACTTGGATTCTATCAGGACTTCTACGGCAGAGCAGCAGCAGAAGCCGGCCTGAAATCACCAGTTGAATTCATTCCGGAAGGCGTTTCCGTAACAGTAAGAGAGAGCGAAGATACCGAATACCTCTTCATCCAGAACTATGCACGCAAACCACAGACGGTTGCTGTTCCGGCAGAATATGAACTGCTCTATGGAACCGAGAGCGAAGTCATGGCTCCGCTGCAGACAAGGATTTTGAAGAAACACAAATAAAAAATAAGACAGAAAAAAAGTTCCCGGCACTTTGTCAGGAACTTTTTTCTTGTTATTTTAAATTCAATTCTTTAAGCAAATCTTCCTGAGAAACAGATGGCTGATAATCAGGATCGCCATTTTTATAGGCGTTCATAATTGCCTGTTCGTCGGGATCAGGCACAACCTGTTCGATATTATCAAGAGCAAAAGTGGAGAGAATCAGATCCCAGACTTTTTGCGCATCCTCTTCGCTCATAACAGTAACAGCTCCGAAAATTCGTTCTTTTATACTGGACATAGTATCACACTCCTTTATAAATCTGACCACGGTTTCCGATATCGATGATATCTATTATGATACCATTAACATTAAATAAAACTCTGAAATTTCCTACACGAAGACGATATCCGTCGGTACCCTGTAATTTCTTTATATCACCCTCCAACGGAAGTCTGGAAATGGCTGCTATCAATCTTTTCTGCGAAGGAATATCCTGGCGTTTTAAAAATTTGATTGCCTTTTTGGAATATGAAATTTGAAACAATAGAAAACCTCCCTACATAAATTATAGTCGAATCATATTTGATTTTTTATCTTATGTAGGTGTAGTTTGATTATAAAAAAAACATGAGAATACGTCAATATATATGGGAGTTAATTGGGATAGTAATTTTGTTGTAGTATAAAAGTATCAATCTAATCTTTTCATATATCAGGAAATTGTGGTACTATTATTTACAGAAAAGAAAATATACCAGAAAGAACTGATGATTATAATGAAACAGATAAAAAAGATTAATCTTAAATCTCAGGTTCGTGCGGAACTGGAAGAGTATATTCATTCTCTGGATCTGGATGTAGCCAACAAACTCCCGCGGGAAGAGGAACTCTGCCGTATTCTCGGGATCAGCAGGGTGACGCTTCGAAGCGTGCTGGATGATCTGGCAGCAGAGGGAATTATCATCCGGGTTCATGGAAGAGGTACTTTTGTCAATCCGCACTTTCGGGAAATTGCATGCCGGTTTGACCAGGCAATCCATTTTCCGGATCTGATCGAGAGCAGTGGATATAAAGCACGGATGGAGATACTGGAAATTCGGATGGAGCCGGCCGAAAAAGAAGTAGCGGAAGCATTGAGACTGGCACCGGGAGCACAGGTCTGGAGTGCACTTAAGGTATTTTATGCGGATGAACATCCCTGCGTGATCAGCTACGATTATGTGTCGACAGAAATTTTTTCTGAGGAGGCACTGGAGAAACTGAAGAACTACAAAGACAGTATTTTCTATTTTCTTTATCAGGAAACCGGAAGAAGGATTGCCTGGGATAAGGTGGAGATCGATACCATCCTGAGCGATGATATACTGCCGAGAGGAATGAAAGTAAAAGGTTTTCCGGAGCGAAAACCATTTCTTTTTCTGAGTTCGGTAAATTATGATGAGAAGAACCGGGAGAGTGTTTATATTCGTGAATATATCAATACTTCTATACTGAAGTATTCCCAGATCCGTAAAAGAATTTTTTGAACAGTAAATAAAAAAGAAACAGATCCTCTGTGCGGAACAGAAGATCTGTTTCTTTTTTGGTAGGAAAAAATTTATCAAAGCTGAGTATTGTTTCTGTTACGGCTGCCAGGATGAAAAAGCGTAGATCAGAACAAAGATGCTGGCAATCAATAAAACATTTCCTGTCATGATCAGTGATGAAGTTGTGCAGAGGCACGCCATAAAAGCACCGATGCCCATGACGATGATTCCGATAAGTGCTGCGATTTTATATTTTCTCAGTTCTTCCATGAGTTAATCCTCCTTGATAACCTGTTTTTTGGTGATTTTCATAAGTACAGTATAGATGACTGCACCGAGGATCAGTCCATTCAGGGACGGAAGTCCAAATGGAAGTGTAAATACCAGAACCAGTGAAAGAACCCATGCAATCCACGGGATAATGTTGAAGTTGTGGAATTTCACACCTTCAAGTCTGGCGTAACTTCCATGATGAATGATGAAATAGTCAGCCAGAATAATTCCCGGAAGTGGAGGTACGATAGTACCAAGCAGGTTCAGGAATGTAAACAGGAATGAGATCTGATAAGGTCTGCAGAGCGTTGCACCGGCAGAGATGATCAGGATCACAATGATAATCTTCTTACGGTCCATCTTGAATGCGTTGGACAGGTTCAGTGAAGTCGAATACAGGTTTGATGCATTGGTAGTAAAAATATTGGTAGTCATCAGGATCAGACATGGAATCAGCAGACCCATGGATAACAGTACGTTTGTCAGATCACTGTCTCCAACAGCGATGGAAGTCAGTGTACCGCAGAGAATCATAAAAATATTTCCGCCCAGAAGTCCGGTAAGTGTAGCTGCGATTGCAGATTTGGCAGATTTTGCATAGCGCATGATATCTGCGATACAGGTAGCAGTGGAAAGAATCCAGGTACCGATTACAATCGTGATTCCGCTTCCGATAGAAATACTGTCGGTCGGAACATGGTTCCAGATGCCGTCTGCACCAACCATGCCTACTGCACGGATGGAGGTTGCCAGTGACAGGAATACGATTGCAGGGATTGCAATGTATCCAAGAATACTGATAGCCTTGTAGCCTTTCATGGAGAAAATCCCCATGATAACTGCACTGACAGCCATGCAGAATAATTCAGCAGTTCCGCTCCAGTTAAATGCCTGGGCGATAAAATGTCCGTAGGTTGCTGCCTGAATGGTATACCAGCCGATGTTTACGACAGGTACAAACATGGAAGCAACGCGGGAGCCTTTTTCACCAAAGCTGTATTTGGTAAGCAGAGCAAAGGTAAGGCCTGTTTTGCTGGCAATATAGCTGACAGCCACGGCGATTATGCTCAAAAAGACGTTTCCAAGTACAACAGCAAGTAAAATTCCCTTAAAATCCAGCCCGGCAGATAATCCCCCTCCTGCCATCATACTGGTAATAACAAATACGAATCCAGTCCAGACGATCGTCAGACTGAAATAGCTTTTTCGCTCATTCTCAGGAACGGTACAAAGTGCGAACTCTGTATCCTGTTCGTTAGTATTGTTTGTGTTTCCCATAGTAAATACCCTCTAAAAAAATAAAATAGTTTTTGTAATCCCTGATCCCATAAGTTATTTGTTCCAGAATCCCCTGTGAACTTCAGCTGCAAGCGGTGCAAGTTCCGGGAATGGTCCGATCACCCGGATATCCTTCTGACCTCTGGCAAAAACATCTCTGCATGGAAGATCAAAGGTAGGATTCTGTTCATCAGATCCGGTCAGTGACAGCAGATCCTTTTCTGTCATTGCATAAACGACGCGGCCGATATTGGACCAGTAAATACAGCCGGCGCACATTGCACATGGCTCTGCGGTTGTATACAGTGTGCATTTCCAGAGAAAATCTTTGGAATACATGGTGGATGCCTTTTCTGCAAGCTGTGTTTCAGCGTGTCCGGTGCTCTTGTGAGTGGAAATCTCTACATTTTCCTGTTCTAACAGGATGTTTCCATCCTCATCAACGAGGATTGCGCCGAATGGTGTGTTGCCGTGTTCTCTAGATGCTTTGGAAACTTCAATGCATCGTTTGAGGTAATATTCATGTTCTCTATACATGTTTTGCTGCTCCTTTTTCTTATTTTTTGATATTATTGGTATGAGGTAATACCTTTTAACAAAGTGTATCATAATACACAAAAAAATTCAATAAGACAAAAAAACTTTGTAAAAAGTAACTAATAAAAGCTGAAAAATATCGGTTTTAGAATAAGTAAATTGTGCAAAAGGCAAAAGAAACGACATAAAAAAGTTCCTTGTTGAGAAATAGCGAAAGAAAAAGATGCAGGCAGACAGCTAAGATGTTATGATGGAGACAGAGAGTGCCATGAATAGGGTGAATCGTAACAGGCAGAAAATACTGCCGGAGAGGAACGTGACTATGAAATTTTTTCACTTATCAGATTTACATATCGGATTGAAATTAATGAACCGTGATCTGCGGGAAGATCAGGAATATATTTTGAGTAAGATCGTCGAGGCAGCAGGTCGGGAAGAGCCGGATGCGGTTGTGATCGCGGGAGACATTTATGATAAAGCCGTTCCGTCTGCCGAAGCAGTCGAAGTTTTTGACCGGTTTCTCGAAGAACTGACGGAGACTGTTCCGAATGCGGTGATCATGATGATCAGCGGAAATCACGACAGTGCGCCGAGGGTCAACTGTTTTCGAAATGTTTTGTCCAGACAGAAGGTATATATGATCGGTCAGCCACCGAGAACAAAGGCAGAATATATAGAAAAAGTCGTTCTGCATGATACATATGGAAATGTGAATTTTTATCTGCTTCCGTTTGTAAAACCATCTATGGTCAAACAGGTCGTGGGGGTGGACGAGAATGGAAATAATCTTTCTTATAATGAAACCCTGCACAGACTGATCAGGCGTGAGGAAATTGATGAGAATGACAGAAATGTACTCGTCAGCCACCAGTTTTATCTTCCTGTCGGCAAGAAAGCAGATGAGATCGAGCGAATGGAATCAGAAATCTGCACGGTAGGAAATATCGATGAAATTTCCGCAGATGTGTTGGAGATTTTTGATTATGCGGCGCTTGGACATATCCACAAACCAATGAAAGCTGGCAGCGAAAACTGGCGTTATTGCGGAACACCTCTCGCCTGCTCTGTGAGTGAAGCACAGCAGCAGAAAGGGATCATAATGGTAGAAATGGGCGCAAAAGGCGAAGTCAAAACAACAGTCTTATCACTTGAACCACTGCGTCAGGTGAAGGTTGTAAAGGGAACACTGGAAGAGGTTCTGGAAGAATCCTGTGCAGATTATGTAACAGTCATTTTGACAGATAAAGCAGATCTTGACGTGATCGATATGCAGGAGCGCATCCGGCTGGCATTTCCGAATCTGCTGGAGATCCGAAGGGAAAATCTGAGAAAAGCTGATTATACCAGAACGTTACAGACGGAAGAACTGCTTGACCCTTATGAGTTATGCTGCTCTTTTCTAAAAGATCTGGATGAGGAAGAGAAGACGATCCTGCAGGATGTACTTCACACGGTTCAGGGGGTGAAATAGATGAAACCTTTACGCTTAAAAATGCAGGCATTTGGCTCTTATGGTAAGGAAACAGTGATCGATTTTGAGAAAGTAAACCAGAATCTTTTTCTTATTACGGGAGATACCGGAGCGGGGAAAACGACTATTTTTGATGCGATCGTATTTGCTTTATATGGGGAGGCAAGTTCTTCGACAAATAAGAAAGACGGCGTTGTTCTGCAGAGTCAGTATGTGGATTTTGCGCAGGAACCGTTTGTGGAACTTGTCTTTGCAGAGGGACAGGGCGAGACCAGGGAAGTGTATACCGTGCGCCGCGTTCCGAGACATCTCAAGATGATCACCAGAGGTGCGGCGAAGGGAAAACAGAGAGAAGTTACGGGATCTGTAAGTCTCATTATGCCGGATGGGACTGAATATCCGTCCAAAGAAACTGACCGGAAATTACAGGAGATCACAGGACTTACGAAGGGGCAGTTTATGCAGGTTGCGATGATCGCACAGGGTGAATTTATGGAGCTTCTGCGGGCAAGATCCGATGACAAAAAAGTGATTTTCCGGAAGCTTTTTAATACAGAAATGTACCAGGAGATCGTGGCAGAACTGGGTAATCGGAAGCGTGCAAAAGAGAAAGAGATCGCTGTTTTGAAAACACAGTGTCAGAGCGAAGTGAGCAGGATCCGCATACCTGAAATATACGGATCAGAGATACTCAAACAGTTGAAAAAACAACTTGAAGAAGGTGAGATGACACGCCTCACAGATTTCCTGAAAGAGCTGGAAATACTATGTGACTGGCTGGGAAAACATACCCGCGAGGCGGAAAAAGAATACCAGGAAGCGGCTAAAAAAAGAGATGAAAAAAGAGAGGCATATACAAGAGCAGAAGAACTTCTGAAGTGGTTTGTACAGCTCGAAGATGCGGAACAGAAACTGCAGCAATATGCATCTGATGAAGGCAGAATAAAGGAGATGCAGGGGCTGCTCGGACGTATCAGAGATACCTGGGAGATCAGGGAAAACTATATGCTTCTGAGTGATGCCCAGAAACATCTGAGAGATCTGGAAGAAGCACTGCTGAGTCAGGAAAAACGCCTGCCAATGCTGAAAAACGCGCGGGAAGCAGCCGAAAGTGCTGAAGAACAGGCGAAGCAGACATACGATCAGGAGCTGCAGAATCACAGCAGAATATCTGAGAAAGTACAGAAGTCATTAGAGGTTTTGACGCAGATAAAAAACCTTTCTATACAGACAGAAACAGACAGAAAAAGTTACAACGAAGCGACCAGAAAAACGCAGAAAACACAGCAGCAGCAGGAAACTCTGGAGCAGAAAGCTGAACAGTGGAAAATACAGAGTGAAGAGCTGGCAGAAGTGGACAAAAAACTGGCAGTTGCGGAGGGGAAAAAGGAAGAAGCAGATGCTGTTTCGCAGGAAATTTCTGACGTTCGAACACTTGGAAATCAGGCAGAGCAGTGCCGCAAAAAAGCGATCAAAGCAAGAGAAGATTATGTCAGAATAACAGAAGATTATAATGCGGCAAATACAAAATATGAGAGTATGAGACAGCGTTTTTTGAACGCACAGGCAGGTTTTCTTGCGGAAGAACTGGAACCGGGAAAACCATGTCCCGTATGTGGCTCGACAGAACATCCGAATCCACATAAAAGGGCTGTGGAATATGTGGATATCTCCGAAGAAAAACTCCAGAATATGCAGATAAATGTGGATAAACTTCGCAAAAAGCAGGAGAAATCGGCAGGAGATGTCGCGGCGGCAAGAGCAGAATATGAGACACGAAAAACGACCTACATTGGCAGTGTACGAAAACTTCAGGAACGTCTGGGAAAAAGTATTTCTTCTATAACAGAGCAGTCGAGTGTGACAGAAATGGACCATGTGCTGGAGAACTGGAAGCAGCAGCTGGAAGAAGAACTGAACAAGTTAAAGAAAGACGCGAAACTTCTGGCGAAACTCCGTGAGGCACTTCAGAATATAGAAGAACAGAGACGAAAACTTCGGGAAACGTATACTCAATGTATGACAGAAGAAAAAGAAGCGGCAGAAAAACTGGCAGGCAGTGAGGCTACATTGAAAAATCTGAAAGATTCTGCAGAATTTCAGACAGAAGAAGCGGCAAAGGCAGCTTTGCATCAGGCAGTGAGCAGCAAACAGCGTGCGGAGGAAACATATCAGAAGGTTTCGGCAGAAGCAAAAGAAGCTGTGAATTCGCAAAAGCAGGCAGAGACACTGATCGGCCGTTATCAACAGGAAATTCCGACACAGAAACAGTGCGTGGAAGAACGAAAAACTTCTTATATAGAAATAATGAGCACGAAGCAGATGACGGAAAAAGAATGGAAAGAACTTGCAGAGGCTTACAGCCGTGAGGCGGCAGAAGAATTTCAGAAAACAGTTAATACTTATTATGAAAAGAAAGCGGCACAGCAGGCAAGGAAGGATTCTGCAAAGAATGCAGTTGGGAAGGTCGGACGGCCAGTCCTGGAAGAAATTCAGAAGGAAAGAGATCTGGCCGAGACAGAATATCTGGAAGCAGAAAAGATTTATAATCAACTGCGTATGGACAGCAAAGACGATGGAGAGATTTTGGCTGCTCTTTCATCCAGACTGGAAGAACGAAAGGCAGTTGTGGAGGAACATGCCCGGATCGATGCTCTGTATCGGATGACATCAGGAAATGTAAGTGGAGCACGTATGGATCTGGAAACGTATGTCCAGAGATATTATCTGGAGAGGATCCTTTATGCGGCGAACCGACGTTTTCAGGAGATGTCTGCAGGGCAGTTTGAATTTCGGATGTATGACTTGGAAAAAGCAGGCGAAGGTAAAAATCGCGGACTGGATCTGATGGTATATTCTACAGTCACCGGCAAAGAACGGGAAGTGCGGACGCTTTCCGGAGGGGAATCTTTTATGGCGGCGTTATCACTTGCACTTGGAATGGCAGATCAGATCCAGGAAAGTTCTGCGGCGGTCAATCTGGATATGATGTTTATAGATGAAGGCTTTGGTTCACTGGATGAGCACTCACGCAACCAGGCGGTAAAAGTCCTTCAGGAGATGGCTGAGGGATCAAGACTGATCGGAATCATTTCCCATGTGACAGAACTTAAACAGGAGATAGAAGATCAGCTGATCGTAAACAAAGATGAAAATGGAAGCCGTGTAAGATGGCAGATCAGTTAAGGAAGAAAGAATGACAGAAAATACATTGGAAAAGCTGGCACAGCTTCTGGAACAGGATCAGTTTGAGCTGATTTTTTCAGAAAGCGGAGCAGGCAGAGGACAGGATATACGGCTGGTATACCTGATGAATGATGCTGTAGAGAGCTTTCTGGTCTTCCGGGATGCCCGGATGACAGGCGAATATCATGCGGAGTATGAGGGAGAACTGGAAGCATCTCTGAACAAACAGGGTGAGGAATTTGTGCTGGTGGTGAAACAGGGAGAGACAGTCCTGACGCTGTTTTTTGAAAAGATGGATCTGGAAGTGCATCTGTATGAATATGCGTACACCGGACATTTCTGGGTTAAGGGATATGAATATCTGAGGCAGCTCGAATACAGGCTTGCGATTCTGAGAGATAAGTACGATTATCTTGGCGAAGAATACTGCACCGAGGAAGAAAAACGTCTGGCAGCACTTGTAGAGTTTCCTCCATTAAATTATTGCTGCTATCCGGCAGTTCCGGAAAAGTATATCGTGCCACGGGAGGATCCCTGGGTTCCGTCGGAGGAAGCCATTACTTATATGAAAGAACTCTCTGCTGAGTGCGGAGATATTTCTCTCGAAAAAAAGCTGGAAACATATCGGAAACATCCGACAAAATTCCGGGCAAAAAGAATTGCAGCCATGCTTCATAAAAAGAAACATGCTGCAGTTGTGGATCTGCTGACACGGAGACTGCGGGAAGCAACAGCGGAGTATCCACGGCGTTTTCTTGGGGATGAGCTGGAACGGAAATATGAGAAGATGCTGAAAATGGCGAGAAAAAGACAGCAGGAATTGGAGGAACAGGGATATAAGTCAGATATTCTGAGAGAAGAGCCTTTTACGATCGCGCGAGATTCGCTGGGGTATAAAGTGTATCTTATGATATGGAAAGAAAAAAGGGGCGACGTGGTGGTGGAAGTCGAAGAATATGCCTGTAAATAAAAGCCAGGGGGACGGGTATTGTACCTGCCCCTCCGGCTTTTTTGTTGCATTGCATATCGAGGAGGTGCCAGTGGCCAGTGGCAAGTCCGCTGATTTACTCGTTTTTCATCTGTGAGAGTTCCCTTCTTGCAAACACGACTGCGAGTACAAAAGCCGCCGCATCAGCAATTGGCCCTGCGTACATTACGCCGTCAATTCCCATAAACTTCGGAAAGATCACAACAAGTGGAAGCAGGAAGATCACCTGTCTCGTAAGGGACATGATAATACCAAGTCCTGCTTTTCCTATAGAAGTAAAAAATCCTGCGGACATTGGCTGAATGCCATTTGCAAAAGTGAGAAGCATAAAGATCCTCAGATAATTTTCCGCAAATTTAAAGTACAGATCACTTCCGCCGCCAAACATTCCCACGATCTGATGAGGGAAAAACTGAAAGCACAGGAAAAAGATCACTGCAATGATCGTACAGGCGGTGGCTGAATATTTATATGTCTGTCGAACGCGGTCAAATTTTCGTGCACCGTAGTTAAAGCCCCAGATTGGCTGTGCACCCTGAGCGATTCCGATACAGATTGCCAGGAAGACCATATTTACTTTGGATACGATTCCGACGCATGCGATCGGAATATCACTTCCATAAACAGAAATTGATCCATAATAGCGAAGGATATTGTTCATTACGATCTGAACAGCTGCAATTGCGATCTGATTGATGCAGGAAGCCATTCCAAGTGAAGTGATCGCTTTGAGGTGGTGTATTTGTGGCTTTAGCATTTTGCGGTCCAGATACATTTTGCGGAATTTTGTAAAATAAAGCAGGACCAGAAATGCAGATACGATCTGACCGATCACAGTTGCCCAGGCGCCACCTTTGATGCCCCATTTGAAACCAAAGATAAATAACGGGTCCAAGATGGTGTTGATGACTGCTCCGGTAAGGGTGCAGGTCATGGAATAAGTAGGACTGCGGTCAGCACGGATCAGATGATTTCCGCCGACGGATAAAGTAAAGAACGGAAGACCGATCGCAATGATGCTTACATAATCTGTTGCATAAGGCATAACAGTATCCGTCGCGCCAAAAAAGATAAGCAGCGGCCGCAGGAAAATCAGAATGACTGCGGCAATGGATACTCCGGTGATGACCAGTGTGGAAAGTGCGCTTCCGGCGATCTCGCTTGCTTTGTGCTCATTACCTGCGCCCATTTCCAGATTATAGTTGGATGCACCACCGATTCCCAGAAGCAGAGCGGCAGCAGTTGAGATCGTCGTAACCGGGAATGCAATATTGGTAGCGGCATTTCCAAGCATGCCGACACCCTGACCGATAAAGATCTGGTCTACTATATTATAGAGAGCATTGACCAGCATACTGATAATGGCAGGGACTGCAAATTTGGCAAGAAGACTGCCAACAGGGGCAGAACCCAGTGGATTTGCTGCGGTTGATGTTGAAGGGGGTGATTGCTGTTTCAAGATAAAAACCTCTTTCTTCTATAGTAATGTGGTATGTTCGCCCCATTTTGGGGAGATACTATCAAGTATAACACAAAAAAAGAAAAAAAGTGAAAAAAGGTGTTGACAGATTGGTTTTATAGTGGTATTCTAACTGAGCTGTCACGAAGAATTGTTTCTTCTGAATAAA
>NZ_JBBMEI010000009.1:0-84804 GCF_040096655.1 Blautia intestinihominis
TTCACTGGAACAGGTAATCAAACAGCCATTCCAGATTATTAAAGCAGCCAATAATGGCAAGACAGACGCTGATCTTTTGGCAGGAGCAGGATTCAGTGCTTATCTGGAGTCTTCTCTGACAAAGAAAGCGGACGGAAGTTATGATTTTGATTCAGCTACGCCGGTTGTAATTGGAGAGAATGGTGCGACAGAAATCTTTACAGACGAAAAAGGATATGCTTGCAGTATTGCACTTCCGTATGGAACTTATATTGTACGGGAAACAACGACACCGCACAATTATACTCCGGTGGATGATTTTACAGTTCGCATTACAGAGAACCATCCAAACACACCACAGACATGGCGTGTACTTCTGGATGATGAATTTGAAGCGAAGTTAAAGATTATCAAGCAGGATGATGAGACGAAAAAGCCAGTTTTACAGAAAAATACAGAGTTCAAAATTTATGATCTGGATAATAAGAAGTATGTAGAACAGGTTACCACTTATCCGACTACGGTGAAACATAAGTCTTATTTTACAGATGAGCAGGGATATTTGATTCTTCCGCAGAATCTGAAAATTGGAAAGTACCGTATTGAGGAGGTAAATGCACCGTTTGGCTATACGCTGAACAAAAATTACTATGAAGTAACAGTAGATTCCAACACTGCATATCAGATGGAAGGAACTTCAGGGGATGTGATCATCGAAGTGATTTATGAGAATCATCCGGTTAAGGGAGAACTGACTATCGTGAAGAAAGGCGAAGTTCTGGATGGATTTGAAGATGATTTTACATATCAGACAGAAAATCTGGAAGGAGCAGAGTTTGAAGTTTATGCAGCAGAGGACATTTATACCGCAGATTTCCAGAAAGACGATAATGGAAACCGTATTCTGGAATATGCAGCAGGTGCTCTGGTAAAAACTGTTACAACCGATAAAGATGGAAAAGCGGTCCTGAAGAATCTTCCGCTTGGAAGTTATAAGATCGTGGAAACGTCTGCACCGGAAGGCTTTGTTTTAAATAGCGAAGCACAGACAATTACTTTCTCTTACAAAGACCAGGAAACACCAGTGATCGAACAGACAGCTACATTTGACAATGAACGTCAGAAAGTGGAAATTTCAGTGGTTAAGCAGGATGCGGATAATGAAGCACCAGTTGCAGGAGCAGAATTTGGACTGTATGCAAAAGCAGATATAGAAGCTCACGGAACAGTGATCGTGAAGGCTGATACACTGATTGGAACCGCAATTTCCGATGAGAATGGAAAAGCTGTATTTTCACAGGATCTGTCATTTGGTGAGTACTATATCAAAGAGCAGAAAGCTCCGAAAGGATATGTATCTTCTGATGAAGTGATTGAAGTGAAAGCAGAATATCAGGGACAGGAAGTAAAAGTTGTACAGGTTGCTTGTGTATTTAAGAATCAGCCGACCAAAATTGAGGTTTCCAAGTCTGATCTTACGACAGGAGTAGAGTTATCTGGTGCGACACTTACTGTGCTGGATAAGGATGGAAATGTAGTTGACACA
This sequence comes from Blautia intestinihominis, assembly GCF_040096655.1. NCBI lineage: Bacteria > Bacillati > Bacillota > Clostridia > Lachnospirales > Lachnospiraceae > Blautia > Blautia intestinihominis. Next base: position 1,526 of record NZ_JBBMEI010000009.1, read on the forward strand.
TGGAAATCTGTGAAGGGTGAGAAACATCTGATTGAACGTCTGACCGTAGGAGAAACCTATACACTTCGGGAAGAACTGGCTCCGTATGGGTATCTGAAAGCAGAAGAAATTACTTTTACTATCGAGGATACCGGAGAAATCCAGAAGGTGGAAATGAAAGATGATGTGCCAACAGGAACAATTCTTATTAATAAAAATGGAGAGTTCCTGGATAAAGTGACCCCACTGGATTCTGTGGGTGGCTGGATCAGTCATTTATTCCAATATGTGACAGGAAATCTGAAAGACGTTACGTTTGAAGTTTATGCACTGGAAGACGTGAAAGCGGCTGATGGAGAAAGTGAGGATTACTACAAAAAAGATGAACTGGTAGCAACCATTATGACGGATGATACCGGAGTTGCCAAAGTATCAGGACTTCCGCTTGGCAAGTATTATGTAAAAGAGAAAGCTACGGTGGATGGTTTTGTCCTTGATGATAAGGCAAGAGAAATTGATCTGACATACAGAGATCAGGATACTGCAGAAGTAACTTACTCTGCTGACTGGCAGAACAACCGCCAGAAAGCTGAGGTAGAAGTTGTGAAAAAAGAGAAAGATTCTGATCGAGTGCTGGAAGGGGCTGTGTTTGCTCTTTGTGCGAAAAATGATATCACAGGTGCTGATGGAAAGGTGATTCTGAAAGCGGATTCTGTGATTGAAGAACTTGCAACTGATAAAGAGGGTAAATTGACATTTGCGGCAGACCTGCCGATTGGCTTTGAGTATTATATCAAAGAAACCACTCCGGCACCTGGTTTTGCAACAACAGATGAAGTACAGGAGTTTAAGTTCGAATATGAAGGTGCAGACAAGGAAAAAGTAACATATTCCTTTACTTTTGAGGACGAGCCTACTGTAATTGAAGTTACCAAGACATCTCTGACAGATGGAAAAGAACTGGAAGGGGCAAAACTTCAGGTAACTGATGAAGATGGTAAGGTGGTAGATTCCTGGACTTCCGGCAAAGAAGCTCATATCATCAAAGAGTTGGTAGTAGGACGCAAATATACTCTGACAGAAACAAAACCGGCAGACGGTTATGTAACAGCAGAAAGCATTACCTTTACCATTGAAGATACTGCAAAACCGCAGAAAATTGAAATGAAAGATGATGTGACGAAGGTAGAAATCTCTAAGACGGATATTTCCGGTAAAGAACTGCCAGGAGCAAAACTGACAATTCTCGACAAAGACGGTAAAACGGTAGAGAGCTGGACTTCTGAGGAGAAACCGCATTACATTGAAATGCTTCCGATTGGGGAGTATACACTTCGGGAAGAATCTGCCCCGGATGGTTATCTGATAGCTGAGGACGTGAAGTTTACAGTTGAAGATACTGGGGAAATTCAGAAAGTAGTTATGAAGGATGAAACAAAACCAACAGAAACACCAGTGCCGGAAAACCCAACCACACAGGTAACAGATACACCGAAAACAGGTGATGATACACACATGCTTCTTTGGATTCTGCTTGCAGTAGCAGGTATGGCAGGTGCAGTATCAGCAGTGTGGGTAGTGAGAAAAAAGAAATAAGAAACCTTTGATCAGGGGGCATTTATGGACAGAATTGATTCATAAATACCCTCTTTTTGCTAATACTAAGAAAAAATGAAAGGGGAATGTATTTTGAAACAGATATTGATTATTGCAGGAGTAGCGGTTATTGCAGCGGTTAATTTTGTAATGTACTGCTGTCTGAGAGTGGCCTCACAGGAGGATCAGATGTTGGAACGAATGAGTAAAAGAAGGGAGCAGGAAGGAGACGATGATTAGATATGCAGAAGACAAGCCGAAGTCCTGTGAATACTGTTACTTTTGGAATGAGAAGAAGAAAGAATGCAGGCAGATGAGATGTTTTTATCAGCTTCCGGAGAAGCCGCCTGACCCAGATCCGCTTCATCGCTACTGGGTTCCATGTAAAGGCTGCCCATATGGGAAAAGTCCCTGCATTGGCTATTGCATGGCGAAAATATTAAAAGAACAGAGAGAGAAGAAGTCTGGATAATCGTACATATGCCTTTCCATATCATTATGGGGAGGAAGCTGAGCAGTACACGTTCTACCGGATTCCTAAGATTCTTTTTGTAAGCCCGGTATTTGGAAACTTATCCTGTGAGGCAAAATTGCTGTATGGATTATTGCTTGACCGTATGCAGTTATCTATGAAGAACCGATGGCTGGATGCAGAGGGCAAAGTATATATCTATTTTTCACAGGAACAGATTTCAGGACTTATGGGATGTGGAGTGAAAAAAGTCCGGTGCCTGTTAAAAGAACTGGATGACAGAAAAGGAATCGGGTTGATTACAAGAGTCAGGCAGGGATTAGGAAATCCCGATAGAATTTATGTAAAAAAATGTGTATCACCAGACAGGTTAAAGGGAAACTTGCAGTACGGTCAAAATGACCTGTCAGGAAAGGCAGAAATGACCGATACAGACAGGTGCAAATTGCCAGGTAATGATATAGAGGATAGTAATACTGAGAATAACGATACAGAGTATCATTCATTCTATTCGGATAGCAGTGAAATGAAAAGAAAAGAGGCAGAGCGTAGTGCCTATCAGCAGATTATTAAAGAGAATATTGGCTATGCCTATATTGTAGATGAGTTTAACCAGCAGATGTTGGATGAAATTGTCGGTCTGATGGTAGATGTGGTGTGCTCGGAACAGGAATTTATACGGATTGGAGGAGACAGAAAACCGCTTTCCGTTGTAAAAAGTCAGTTTCTGAAATTGGATTCAGAACATATGCGATTTGTTCTTCACTGTATGAAAGAAAATACCAGTAAGGTATTGAACATGAGGCAATATTTACTGGCAGTATTGTATAATGCACCATTAACGATCAGCAATTATTATTCATCTCTGGTACAGCACGATATGTATGAAGGAAATATATGATTTTACGGAAAGGAAGTGATTCAGGTGCAGGAGGAGGTAAATGAGAAAACGGTATCATTGTGTATTACCGGTGGCAAAGTAACAGTTCGCTTATTAAAACAGGCAATGATGAGATTCCTGGCTGCAATGGAAAAAGAAAAGGTGGAAAGATCAAAAAAACAGCAGCAGACAAAAGGACCGCCGGATAAAGAATACCATGGAAAGCAGAGCATGAAGAAGCTGGCACAGCAGAACGTACAGCTTTCCAATATTGAGATCACGAATAATAATATCAAGGCTTTTGAGAAAGTGGCGAAGAAATATGGCATTGATTTTAGCCTGAAGCGTGATAAGTCCGTAGATCCACCCAGATACTTTGTCTTTTTTAAAGCAAGGGACGTGGATGTAATGACAGCAGCATTTCGGGAGTTTACTGGAAAGACACTGAATAAAGCGAAAAAGCCGTCTGTCAGAAAGAAATTACAGGAAGCGATTACTGCCAGAAGCCAGGACAAGCAGCGAGAGCGGGAAAAAACAAAAGAGAAACAGAAGGAGCCGACGTTATGATTGGAATAAAGAATTTAAAGAAGAAACTCAAAGGATTCCAGGTACGTCCGCCCAATATGGAGAAAGCGAAGAAGGTTTTGTTGTATCTGCCATATGTGATTGTGTTCTATGTGACAGGTAAATTTACCTGGCTGTATCAGTATTGCCGGGGCAGCACCGTGATAGACAGACTTGTTGTTCTGCTTACGAATTATCCTCTGGCTTTTAAGGACTGGCGTCCATGCTTTCAACTGAAAAGTCTGGTGGCAGGTACAGTTGCAGCAGTCAGCATATGGGGAGTCGTATATTTTAAGGGCAAAAATGGAAAAAAGTTCCGACAGGGTGAAGAATATGGTTCTGCACGTTGGGGAAATGAAAAAGACATAGCACCCTTTATTGATCCGGTCTTCGAGAATAATATCTTACTGACACAGACAGAGCGGTTGACGATGAACAGCCGACCAAAGAAACCCAAGTATGCCAGAAATAAGAACGTAATCGTGATCGGAGGCTCAGGTAGCGGTAAGACCAGATTCTATGTAAAACCACAGCTTATGCAAATGCCGGATAATGTGAGTTTCGTGGTCACCGACCCCAAGGGAACCATCATTGTAGAATGCGGTAAAATGCTGGCAAGGGGAACACCGAAGAAGGATAAGAACGGAAAAATTATGCGTGATAAACATGGCAGAGTAATCATGTCACCGTATAAAATTAAAGTGCTGAATACGATTAACTTTGCAAAAAGTATGCACTACAATCCATTCCATTATATTCGTTCGGAAAAAGATATTCTGAAACTGGTAAATACCATCATGGTGAATACGAAGGGCGAGGGCGAAAAGTCCAATGAAGATTTCTGGACGAAAGCGGAACGTCTGCTGTATTGTGCTTTGATTGGGTATATCTGGTATGAAGCACCAGAGGAAGAACAGAATTTTTCAACTCTGCTGGAGTTTATCAATGCTTCTGAGACAAGAGAGGAAGATGAAGAATTTAAAAATGCAGTCGATGAACTGTTTGAGGAATTGGAAAGAGACAATCCGAACCATTTTGCAGTAAGGCAGTATAAAAAATACAAACTGGCGGCAGGTGTAGTAAGTTTGAAGAGACTTCTTAATCAATCAAATTTAAAGAGTTGGAGCTCCAAAATGATTAAAAAGTCTCTTGAGGCTTATTTTTTTACCTTAAAGAACAAAATTGTATTTTGTAAAAAACAATTTCAAAACATGTCCGTATTTTGTTTCGTCAGTACAGAGATTGTGTAAGGAACTTTAAAAAGATGACACGAAATCAAAAAAGATGCAGTAAGGGGGCTGTAAAAAGACCTCTGAGCATTTCGTTTAGTGTAAGAATCTTTTTTACTTCTTACACGAACCTTGAAAACGAAACAGTCTGCCCGTAGTGATACCAGAACTGAATAGGCATTCAGCGTGTCTTTTCTGGTTAATACGTCCCGGAAACATCAGAACCCGGTACAGGAACGGATATGGGATGAGAACAGGCAATTAATAAACAAAGGAAGGAGGACATCTGACTATGACAGAGAAACAGGGATTCATGACAGCGTTGTATGAACGTCTTAGTCGTGATGATGAATTAAACGGGGAATCCAACAGTATTTCAAACCAGAAGAAACTGCTGGAACAATATGCAAAAGAACATGGATTTACCAATCTTGTTCATTTTACTGATGATGGTATCTCCGGTACAAGATTTGATCGCCCAGGCTTTCTTGCCATGATGAAAGAAGTAGAGTCGGGGAAAGTCGGAACGATTCTGATTAAAGATATGAGCCGAATGGGAAGAGATTATCTGAAAGTCGGACAATATATGGAATTGCTGCGACAGAAGAATGTCCGCCTGATTGCAGTCAACGAGAATGTAGACAGCTTCCGGGAGGACGATGATTTTACTCCATTCCGAAATATCATGAATGAATGGTATGCAAGGGATACCAGTAAAAAGATAAAATCAACTTTCAAGGCGAAAGGAAAATCCGGCAAGCATGTGGCAAGTACAACACCGTATGGGTATCTGAAAGACAAGGATGATCCGAATGTATGGATTGTTGATGAAGAAGCAGCTGTAGTTGTACGGAGAATCTTTCACATGACAATGGACGGGTACGGACCATATCAGATTGCCAAGGCACTGAAAGAGGATAAGGTTGAGATACCAGCGGTTCATATGGCAAAGAAAGATGCCGGATTATGGAAAGGCAGAGTAGAAGAAATCAAAGATCTTTATGGCTGGGGCTCTTCTACTGTTGCAGGTATTCTGAAGAAAAGAGAGTATCTTGGTCATACAGTGAACTTCAAGACCAGAAAACATTTCAAGGATAAGAAAAGCCATTATGTATCTGAGGATAACTGGACGGTGTTTGAGAACACGCAGGAAGCAATCATAGATCAGGAAACTTTTGACAATGTGCAGAGAATCCGAAGCAATGTGAGAAGGTACCCAGATGGATGGGGAGAAGCCCACCCCTTGACAGGTCTGATGTATTGTGCAGACTGTGGTTCCAAAATGTATGTACATCGAGTAAATAATGGCAAGCGAGTACCACAATATACCTGTTCTGCATATTCTAAAGTTCCGGTTGGAACACTCTGCCAGACACAGCACAGAATTAATGCAGATGTGGTTATGGAGCTGATTAAGGAACTGTTAAAGGCTGTTGCAGAGTATTCACAGCTGAACCGTGAAGAATTTTTGGAAACAGTAAAAAAGGCACAGACTTCACAGCAGTCCAGTGAGATCACAAGATTGAAAAGCAGATTGGCAGAAGCAAAAAAACGTGTGCAGGAACTGGAAAAACTGATCTGCAGAATTTATGAGGACAATATTCTTGGCAAGCTGCCAGATGAACGCTATGCGATTCTTGACGGACAGTATTCTAAAGAACAGAAAGATTTGTCGGCAGAAATTGCAGATATGGAAGCTGAATTATCAGGCTATGAAGAAGGCCGCAGATCAGCGGAGAAGTTTATTGCTCTGGTTGATAAATACCAAAATTTTGAGGAATTGACCACTTACATGCTGAATGAATTTGTAGAAAAGATTGTGGTTCATGAGCGTGACCGAAAAGGAAGCATTGAGACAACTCAGGAAGTGGAAATCTATTTTAACTTCATTGGGAAATATTTACCTCCACATTTCGGTGAGGTGGAAATGACACCAGAGGAAATTGAAGAAATGAAGAAGCGGGAAGCCAGAAAAGACAGGCTTCATCAGAATTACTTGAAAAGGAAAGCAAATGGCAAGCAGCAAGAATACTATGAACGGACAAAGGCAAAAAAGAAAGCTGAGATGGATGCAAAAAAAGAGGAAATCCGTCAGGAAGATATTGCAAAGGGTGTGTTCGTGCCGGTATCACTGCTTCCACCAGCAGAACCGAAGAAAGGAGTTGCATCAGCATGAGCGAATTAGAAAGAATCATTCACGATAACAGTAATGGTCTGGATTATATCCTTGTCGGGGAAATCTATCTGCCACTGATCGCAGTACCCGAAGAGAAAAGAGAGATTGGTTTTTATGGAAGTCTTCACAGAAACTATCTGAAAGATTACAAGAGTGGCTTGTATTCCTATCTGACATTGAGTGGTAAGCTCTGGACGTATCTCGCAGATCTGAATGAGCAGTGTTTGGAACGCAGGGATTTCCTCATGGAACAGATTATGGAGCAGGAAGGCATTACGAAAGAATTGAAAAGCAGAGATCAGATGGAATGGGTTCGCCGGGCAAACAATGCAAGAAGCCGGGTAGATGAAATTATTTTAAATGAACTGGTGTATGTGTAGGAGGGACTTATGAGATACCGGATTGAATACGCAGACGGAAGATGTTGTAATTTTGCAAACAGCAGAAAAGATTTACTGGACTGGCTGAAACTTTTGAAAGATGAAAAAATCGTTGATATCCGAAAGATTTACAAAAGCGGTGTGACAGATTCTGTGATAGACAGCTATCGTAGTTATCTGAAACAGTGAAAGGGGTGGACAGTCATGGTTGTTGTAAGAATTATTGTGAAAATCGTATTACTGCCAGTGCGTATATGCCTGACAATGATACAACTGGTGGTTATGTTCTTCACATGGCTGTCGGCAACGGTATTTCATATCCTGTCGGGGATCATCTGCATTACAGCAGTTTTAGGGTATGGATTCGGACAGGAGACAGGCACAGAAGCGGTCAGGATGCTTGTGGCAGGTTTTATACTTTATATCCTGCCTGTGCTTTCTGGCTGGGCAGTGGTGTGGCTGGAAACATTCAAAATCAGATTGATGGAGTAGACCACTGGAGAAAGGAATAGGATTCTTAAATGAAGATTACAAAAGAGATTGAAGAATTTATCAACCTGACCATAACGGAACATATGGGAAAAGAGTATGCAGACTGGAAACTGAGCCAGCTGTCTGTGACAGAACCAGATGAAGTTGAGGAAGAATATAAAAAAGTGATCGCAACACTTCCACAGGAACAGGAAGAGACCATTACAAAATATTGCGACCAGATATTTAACAGTGGAGCAGAGACAGAAGAATTTTTCTACCGGTTGGGACTGAGGGACGGAATGAAACTTAGGAAGACTGTTAAAATGGTTCTGAAGCAATTATCAGAATGATACATATAGGAATTATCTGAAAAGTGAATGAGTAAAGGAAAGGGCATTAACCGTAAAAAGTTAGTGCCCTTTGTTTTACCCATTTTTATATTTTCACAAAATCCGATGCAGAGGATTTTTGAAAAACAGACGGAACGGAGATCATGCTGAAGGGACAGCGGCAGGAGTTACGTTTTGTCTGCTGGGAGTACAGAGGGCTGGAAGTCCTTTGTGCCCAGATTGCAAAGAGCGGCAGCATCTTGCTGGGGTTAAGGGGCAAAGCCCTTAGCAGGTTAAGGGCGGCAGCCATTGCCCAGTGATATGGCGTTTCGCCATATGGTACTGGGTACTGTCTGTAACGGGGACAGAGACTTTTGGCAGCTTCGCTGCAATCCCCTCCGGGGAAACAACTTGAAAAAAGGAGAGATGTGAATTGAAAGGCACAAGGCATAACGGCAGATCTGGGAAAGACGGTGTTTACAATCCGCTTCACAATGACCGGAGATTTGACCCGGAACACAGTGAGCATATTGACAATGAACGTGTCCGTCAGAATATTTACTGGGACTGCTATCAGGGATATACCACAATGGCAGACCGGGGAAAAGAGGATAATTTTTCTTTTAACCAGATTGAGATGGCATACTATGTGGATCATTACAGCGATTATGTGATTAACCAGAATAAACGTCATGAGAAAGCAAGACATCCCGACAGATGTAAAGGGGTGGAAGATGTTCTGAAAAATAAAAAGACCTGTCCGGAAGAAAGTATCTATCAGCTTGGGACGATAGATGAACACGCTTCTGTGGAAACGCTGGTTTTGGTTTTTGATGAATTCAAGAAAGAGTTCGATGAGCGGTTTGGTTCTAATGTGCATATCATTGACTGGTCACTGCACATGGACGAAGCAACTCCGCATATTCATGAGCGTCATGTATTCGATGCTACGAACCGGTATGGGGAGATTGAACCGAAACAGGAAGCGGCACTGGAAGAACTTGGCTTTGAACTTCCGAATCCGGAAAAGAAAAGATCAAAGACAAATAACCGTAAGGTTGTTTTTGATTCTGCCTGCCGGACAATGTTCCTGGATATCTGCAAACGTCATGGACTGGAAATTGACGAAGAACCGTCCTATGGAGGAAGGCAGTATCTGGAGAAACAGGACTATATCCGAATGAAGCAGAAAGAAGAGATTGCGGTTCAGCAGGAAATGCTCAATCAGCAAAGGGATAAGGTCAATGCGAATCATCTGGAACTTGCAAGGCAGTCAAAACATGTCAGGGCAAATGAAAAGGTTATCCAGTCACAGAAAGAAAAAATAGAACAGCAGGAAAAAGAATTTAAAGAAAATTTCATTTCCAATTCTGACCGGATTCTAAGTCAGGGCGAGCTGATTGAAGAGCAGAGAGAGGAACTGAAACAGCTTACCCTCCGTATTGAAGATGTGGAAACCTTGCTTGACGAAGTATCCAGTGAAGCCTATGACAAGGCTGTGGATAAAGTCGCAGAGGAAACAATGCGGGCTACCAGAAAAGATGACATTCGTCTTGCGGAAGATTCTAAGAGATGGATTCAGAGTCCGGAACGTAAGGCATCACGAAAAGAAAAGGAATATGCGATAAACAGGCTGGACGGTCTGATTAAAAAAATCGAATATGCGATGGAAAAAGCTGTTGTGAGGGTTGTCCGTCAGTTAAAACAGCCAGAGAAGAAAAAAGCCGTTGTTGAAGAAATCAAAAAAGAAGTGAAGCCGTCAATCAGAGAAAAACTTGCATTGAACGTAGCAAAGATTCAAAGAGAAGAGGCAGAGAGAAAACAACTGAATAAAGGAAGATCACATTCCAGTGATCTGGAACTATAAGGGCATTTTGTTGATTCCGTAAGGACAGGACAAAGTGCTTTTTTGTTTTTTGTGAAAACTTGTTTCCTAGATTTGGGAAGCAGATTTAAGAAAGTGAGGAAACGAATTGGGATTATTTGATGAAGTAAAACAGAATGTGACCGTCCGGCAGGCTGCGGAGAGGTATGGGTTAAAGCCCAACAGGAGCGGACTGATCCGCTGCATTTTCCATAATGACAAATCACCCAGCATGAAAGTTGACCGGAGATATTATTGTTTCGGGTGTGGCTGTACAGGAGATGCCATTGATTTTACGGCACAACTGTTTGACATTGGATTGAAAGATGCAGCCATGAAGCTGGCAGATGATTTTGGGATTCCTTATTCCGGCAGGGACAGGGGATCACCGCAGAACAGGAGAAGCGTTTCGGCAAAAAAGCCAGAGCCGACACCAGAAGAACTTTGGCAGAAAAAACATCTGAGATGCCTGAGAGCCTATCTGGATTATCTGAGCCTGCTTCTGGAATGGAAAGAACAGTATGCACCAAAAACACGGACAGAAGAATGGCATGAAAAGTTTATGACTGCGCTCAGGGAGTTGTCAGTTGTTGAGTATTATCTGGATATCCTGCTCTTTGGGGACAGGGCAGATAAGGAAGCACTTGTAAAAGAAAAATGGAAGGAGGTGGAGCGGATTGAGCAATGCGAAAGAGAAGATAAAGGAGATCGCCACAAAAGAACAGAAAGATGCCATGAAAGAAATGCTCCGGATGGTAGATAAAAGCAAAGTCGATGAAGTGAAACAGATGCTGGAATATACACAGAAAGGAACTGCGAAAGCAACGGTTGGAAATTATATGGTTGTGCTGAGAAATGATCCGCTTGTGCGTGAGAGTATGAAATACAACAAGCTGACAGGCAGGATTGATATTGTAAAAAAACTCTGGTGGAATGAGGAAGTCTGCAAGTTGGATGATGATGGCAGGACTTATTTCTACTATTTCTTTGAATGCTATTACAAACTCACAAGTGAAAAATGTATGGATAAGGCACTCCGTATAGAAGCCAACAGCCGGGCATACCACCCGATCTGTGAGTATCTGGAACAACTGGAGTGGGACGGGCAGGAGAGAATCCGTTATGTCCTGCAACGGTACATGGGGGCAGATGCTTCGGATTTTGTCTATGAGGTTGTGAAGCACTTCCTGATGGAAGCATTAAGCAGAATCTACCGTCCCGGTTGTAAAGCAGATGAAATGCTTTGCCTGGTAGGTCAGCAGGGAGCCGGAAAATCCACATTTTTCCGTTTTCTTGCATTGAACGATGACTGGTTTTCTGATGATCTGAAGCAGTTGAATGACAGTAAGATATACGAGCATCTCCGGGGACACTGGATTATGGAAATGTCGGAGATGATTGCTGCAATCAGTGCAAAGAGCAATGAGGAAATCAAGTCATTCCTGACCAGACAGAAAGACACTTACCGGAACCCTTATGATAAATATGAGGAAGACCGGAAGCGTCAGTGTATCTTTGCAGGTTCAACGAACACAAGGCAGTTCATTCCTTTTGACCGTACTGGGGCAAGACGGTTCCTGCCGATTGCCATAGACAGCAGTAAGGCAGAGAAGCATATCCTCGATGATGAAAAAGAAGCCAGATCCTATTTTGACCAGTTGTGGGCAGAAGCAATGGAAATCTACTGGTCAACGGAGAATAAGAGCAGCCTGTTGAAGTTCTCAAAGGAAATGGAGCAGGAGATCAGTGAATACCGAAAACAGTTCACACAGGAAGATACGATGGCAGGAATGATACAAGGCTGGCTGGACGCTTATAAAGGTAGTCATGTATGTTCCGTCCAGATCTGGAAAGAAGCCTTTGACCATTTTGACCGGGAGCCGAAAAAATTCGAGACAAATGAGATCTGTTCTATTATGGATACGCAGATCACTGGCTGGAAGAGAGCCGGAGTCCACAGATTTTCAAAGGAAGGATATGGCAGACAGAGAAGCTGGATCAGGGAAGGAGCAGAAGAAGAGGGTGGCAACGAACCGGATAAAGATGGATTTACAAAGCTGACGAAAGCAGAACAGTTGGAGCTGCCATTTGATCTGCCCGACAGAGAGAAAGGCTGATTTTGATGCCGAAAGGCTACTGATTACCCGGAAATTTATTGCTTGTTGACATTTTTGTTGACACCAAAATCCTTTGTATTTACCGGTGTTTCAGCTACTTTTTAACAGGTGTCAACAAGAACATTCAAAAAACTTTTCAATAGTATTTTGGAAAACAGAAATAACTACCCGAAAAAAGTTTCAAACCCCATGTTGACACTTGCGTTGTCAGCGTGCCGATAAACTCCCGGCAGGGACAGAAGCAAACCTCTCTCTGTCGGGCACAGGAAAGAAAGGAAATAGATGATTATGGAAAAAATGATGAATAAAAAAACAGAAGGAAACACATTTACAAAGAAAATCGGGCAGACAGTATATGTTGTCCGCTATCATTTCAATGAAGATGCAAAGGAAACCATGCAAGAAAAGATTAACCGGATGCTGGTTGCAGAAGCAAGCCGAAAGGCAATGCAATAGATGGGGACAGAGACAATTGGAATTGAGATATGTTTGAGAATGTGATATGATTTGAGCAACAAATCGAATTTGGGGAGGAAAATTATCATGAATGATTTGAAGGTATCAGATATCATGTGTAAATGGTATATATGGGTTGCAGTTGGATATGTTATTGGAAAGAATTTAAGTGACACATTAGGGGGACTTATTGGTTTGGCAATTGGGGGTCTTATAGGCTGTTACATACAAAAAAATCATAGTAAAAAAGATGATTGATAACTTCCAGCTTGCGAGCTGAAAAATTTGAAGTTGTAAAGGAGCGTTATGCAATGGAAACAAGAAAAATTGTTCGTGGGATTATATTGGCAGTATTGCTGGTTTGTACGGTGTTTTTGATTTATTCCATAGTAACAGACCCATTAGGCGAACATGATATTATGCTTCCCCTTGCTGTTACCGCTGGATTTATTGCATTAGGGCAGGACAAGCGAAAAGAAAGATAAATCTCAGTTTGTATAACAGGAAAATTTGAAGTTTCTGTTGAGTTTTTTATGAAATATTCCATTTTTTTCAGAGATTCCACCCATATTCTACTTACAAGGGATTTTATTTCAATGATGAAAGAAGTACCTTTATATCATCAAATGAATGGAGGAATACATATGAACCAATTAGTTACAGGAAAATTTATAGCATTAAAGAGAAAACAGAAAAATCTAACACAGGAACAATTAGCAGAGAAACTTGGTGTTTCCAATAAGACTATTTCAAAATGGGAAACCGGTAAGTGTATGCCGGACTATTCCATTGTAAAAAGCCTATGCGAAGAACTTGAAGTTACAGTGGCAGAACTGATGGATGGTGAAATATCCGAAGAAAATAGTGTTCGTACCTATGATGATGAGCAGATTTTAGATTTGCTAAGAAGAACGCAGGAGTTAGAAAAGCAAAAAAATATGTTATATGGAATTATGCTTATTGTAATGGGTATTGCAGTACAGGCTCTTTCATATGCAATTGGTGGTTCGGATTTTAAGGACTTTATTTCTGGCTTACTATTGGGATTGTCAATTGGAGAAATGCTGGTTGGTGTTTATGTTGTTGGAAAATCCTTGGCAGGAAGATAACTTTCAGCTTGTCGAGCTGGAAAATTTGAAGTTGCGGAGGTGTTTTAGATGAAAAGGAAATGGCTCATTCCGTGTTTAATAGTGGTAATTGTGATTGCAATTCTTTTTTATACTGGTATTCAAAGGACGCATACTTTCACACTTGCAGAGAGAAACGGAGTTGCATTCAAGTCAGAACAAATACAACCACTGTTTGAAACTATTAGAGTAAGCGGTGATTGTGATACAGATGTGATATTTACTGATATTGAGACTGGCGAAACATACACGGTAGGATACATTACATCTGGTGTATCAGAAAAGATTAAACTACAAAAAGGTAAGTGGTACACAGTAGAGGGAGCTGGAAATATCACAGTAAGTCCAGTAAACATTAGAATTGAATGAAGAACAACAAATTTCAGTTTTATGATCTAAAAATTAATATGAAAGTAGAGCATATGAAGAAAAATCCATATGCTCTATTTTTTTGCCCACTTTCGAAAAAAAGTGATTAAAAAACTATTGACATTTTGTTACTGGAAAGACAGCAAAGAGTATTTTAATCAGTTGTGGTGCCAGACTTGCTCCATTTGATATTGCTGAACTTCGGGAGCTGATGTCTTATGATGAAATGGAACTGGATATGATTGGAGATCAGAGGACTGCACTGTTCATCATTATCTCTGATACCGATGATACATTTAACTTTGTAGTGGCGATGATGTACAGTCAGCTTTTTAATCTGTTATGTGACAGGGCAGACGATGTTCATCATGGAAGACTGCCTTATCATGTGCGAATCCTCTGTGACGAGTTCGCAAATATCGGCCAGATTCCGAAGTTTGATAAGCTCATTGCAACCATCCGAAGCAGAGAAATCTCAGCGTCCATTATCCTGCAATCACAGTCTCAGCTTAAAACAATTTACAGGGATGCAGCCGAAACCATTACAGGCAACTGTGACACAATGTTGTTCCTTGGTGGTAAGGAAAGTACCACATTGAAGGAAATTTCAGAGACACTGGGAAAGGAGACAATTGATTTATATAATACCTCAGATACAAGAGGTCAGAGCCGGTCTTATGGATTGAATTATCAGAAGACAGGCAAAGAACTGATGAGCCGGGATGAACTGGCAGTCATGGATGGTAATAAATGTATTTTACAGTTACGTGGTGTCCGTCCATTTTACAGTGACAAGTTTGACATCACAAAACATAAGCGGTATAAGCAGTTATCCGATTATGACAAAAAAAATGAGTTTCATGTGGAAGAATACATGAAACACCAGATGGAAGTACGGCTGGAGCCGGAAGAACAGTTTGACCTTTATGTGTATGAAGGAAGCGAACTGGAAAAGCAAATAAATATTGAAAAAGAAGGCACAGGGCATGTAGAGGAAAACAATACATAGCTCTTTTTTGATGCCCTTTTGGGAGGTAATACTATGCACAAGCATGAAAGACCGCCCATTAGGGCGGAACCTCTGAGTAGAAATTACCGGAACAATACAACAAAGCAGGAATTTCGAAAGGAGAACATAGATTATGGCGTTTTTTACATCAGCAATTAATATTTTACAGACTCTCGTAGTCGCTATTGGAGCCGGATTAGCAGTTTGGGGAGTAATCAATCTGCTGGAAGGTTATGGAAACGATAACCCTGGAGCAAAATCACAGGGAATTAAGCAGCTTATGGCAGGTGGCGGTGTCGTTCTGATCGGTACACAGCTTGTACCATTACTGGCGAACCTTTTTTAGCCGGGAAGGTAAGAAGGGAGAACACGCATGGATAAGATTTTTGAAGCAATAGAAGAATGGATGCGGAACCTTCTTACAGGCATGGTTAGCTCAAACCTGACAAACATGTTTACTGACGTAAATGAAAAAACAGGAGACATTGCAAGTCAGGTTGGGCAAACGCCCCAGGGATGGAGCGGCAGTATCTTCAGTCTGATTCAGAATCTGTCAGACTCCGTGATTGTGCCGATTGCCGGAATGATCATAACCTTTGTGCTGTGCTATGAGTTGATTTCTATGCTCACAGAAAAGAACAACATGCATGACATTGATACATGGATGTTCTTTAAATATTTTTTCAAAATGTGGGTGGCGGTCTGGTTTGTAAGCAATGCGTTTACGATTACCATGGCGATTTTTGATGTGGGTCAGAATGTGGTAAACCGGGCAGCAGGAGTGATCAATCAGCAGACAGCAATCAACATTGATTCGGTAGTTACGTCAATGGAAACTGCGATGGAGTCAATGGAGGTAGGAGAGCTGATCATATTGGCATTAGAAACTCTTTTGGCGAGTCTGTGCCTGAAGGTTATATCCATATTTATAACGGTTATTTTATATGGTCGTATGATAGAAATTTATCTGTATTCGTCAATCGGAGCAATTCCATTTGCAACCATGAGCAATCGGGAATGGGGACAGATTGGCAGCAACTATTTAAGAGGACTCTTTGCACTGGCATTCCAGGGATTTTTCATTATGGTATGCGTGGGTATTTATTCGGTTCTGGTTGCAAATATACAGGTGTCAGATAACGTGCATACAGCACTGCTCAGTGTAATGGCTTATACAGTGATACTGTGTTTCAGTCTTATGAAGACAGCTAATTTCTCAAAGAGCATATTTAATGCACACTAAACGAAGGAGGAGAAGGTATTGGAAAAATATCAGATTATTTATGCAGATCCGCCATGGCAATATCGAAATGCTAAAGGAACGGGCGTTGCCGAAAATCATTATAAGACAATGTCAGTGGAGGAGATTTGCAGCCTGCCGGTTAAGAAATGGACTGACAAAAATGCTGTGTTGTTTTTATGGGTCACATGCCCGCAGTTACCTGAAGCATTTAAGGTAATGAAAGCATGGGGATTTGAATATAAAACAGTTGGATTTGTCTGGTTAAAACCAAAACGAGCCGGAGACGGATATGTATTGGGAATGGGATATTGGACACGTTCCAATGTAGAAATATGTTTGATGGCTACAAAAGGGAAACCCAGGCGAAAGTCAAAAACAGTTTCACAGCTTATTTTTTCTCCACGGGAAAAACACAGCAAGAAACCAGATATAACAAGAGATTTGATTGTGGAACTTATGGGAGATTTACCAAGGCTGGAAATGTTTGCGAGGGAGAGTACACCTGGATGGGATGTCTGGGGGAATGAAGTGAACAGTACAGTAGATATTTTAAATCGTGAAGATGGGAGATGATGGAGGATGGCTTTTGTATCTGTACCCAAAGATCTGACAAAGGTAAAAAATAAGATTATTTTGAACCTTACGAAACGTCAGCTTATCTGCCTTGGCATTGCAGGAGCAGTTGGGCTTCCGTTTTATTTCCTTACAAGAGGACTGATTGGTTCAAGTAATGCGGCAACCGGAATGTGTCTGTTGATGCTTCCGGCTTTTTTATTTGCCATGTATGAAAAGGACGGACTTCCACTGGAAATAGTCCTGAAAAATATGATTACAGTAAAATTCATCCGTCCGCCAGTACGGAAGTATGAGGTTGAAAATTTGTATGAGAAAAAGAAAATTGTGACAAAAGCGAAAGGAGGTACTGCTCATGGAAAAAAGAAAAAACGATAAAGGGCAGTCTCAGCATACTGAGGGTTCCGTTTATCAGGAGAACTGGTGGCTGGATGAAGAAGATTCAGAAGAACTGCCAGTGTTTAATCTGGATGAAGCAGAAGATTATGCCAAGCACAGACAGCGTTTAACTGGAGAACCTGTGGTTACGGGGTATGAGGCTCTGGAAAGACGCAGAGGTGTTCGCAGACCAAGGCGTAAACTTACCAGACGTGAGAAACGTGCGTTGAAAAAAGCACAAAAATATGAGGAGAAACTGCATAAGACACAGGAAAAGGAAGATAAAAAGAGGGCAAAACAGGAGGAAAAACAAAAAGCTCGTGAAGAAAAAGCAGAAGAAAAACGTGCGAAAAAGGAGAAAAATAGAAAACAGAAACCTCAATCATCAGCTTCTGCAAAGGGAAAATCAAAAGTAAAAAGCAGTTCCGTAAAAAAAGCAGGCAGCAAGGGTAACACGGCATCGAAAAAAGAGAAGAAGATTACCGCACAGCAGTCTATTCCATACAGGGAAATGGGAAAGGATGGAATCTGCCGTGTTGAGGATGGATATTATTCCAAGACAATCCGTTTTTACGACATCAACTATCAGTTGGCTCAGAACGAAGATAAAAATACAATCTTTGAAAACTGGTGTGACTTTTTGAATTATTTTGACAGCACAATTCATTTCCAGTTGTCCTTTATCAATCATCACAGCAATATGACAGAGTATGAGGACGTGATTCGGATTAAGAAACAGAATGACAGTTTTGACGATCTGCGTACAGAATTTGCACAGATGCTCAGAAACCAGCTTGCAAAGGGAAATAACGGACTTGTCAGAACAAAGTACCTTACATTTGGGATTGAAGCAGATAATATTCGGGAAGCAAAACCAAAGCTGGAACGTATTGAAACGGATATTCTGAATAATTTCAAAATACTGGGTGTATCGGCATATCCGTTGAATGGTGTGGAGCGTTTACAGATTATGTATGAAACATTTAACCAGGACAGTAAAGTACCGTTTCAGTTCAGTTACGATGATGTATTGCGTACTGGATTGAATACGAAGGACTATATTGCTCCATCCAGTTTCCTGTTTAAGAACGGAAAAGATTTTCGGATGGGAGATACGATGGGTGCAGTTTCCTACTTGCAGATTCTGGCACCGGAGCTGACGGACAAAATGCTTGCAGAGTTTCTGGAAATGGACTGTAATCTGCTTGTCAATCTGCATATCCAGTCCATTGACCAGATGAAAGCAATCAAACTGGTAAAGGCAAAGGTTACAGACATTAACCGTATGAAAATTGAGGAACAGAAGAAGGCAGTTCGTTCCGGATATGATATGGACATCATTCCTTCCGACTTGAATACATACGGAGGGGAAGCGAAACGTCTTCTGGAAGATTTGCAGTCCAGAAATGAGCGAATGTTTCTTGTAACGGTGGTGTTTTTAAATACTGCGAAAGATAAACAGGAACTTGAAAATGTTGTGTTTCAGACAGCAGGCATTGCACAGAAATATAACTGTGCATTGAAAAGACTGGATTATCAGCAGGAACCGGGACTTATGAGCTGCCTTCCGTTGGGGAAAAACTGGATTCCAATCAAGCGTGCATTGACAACGACTTCAACTGCTATTTTTGTTCCATTTACGACACAGGAATTATTTATGGCAGGGGAATCTATCTATTACGGCTTAAATGCTTTATCCAACAATTTGATTATGGCTGACCGTAAAAAACTGAAGAATCCGAATGGACTGATTGTTGGTACACCGGGTGCTGGTAAATCATTTGCGGCAAAGCGTGAGATTACGAATGTTTTTATCGTTACGAAAGATGACATTATTATCTGTGATCCGGAGGGCGAGTATTTTCCATTAGTCCGGGCATTTAAGGGGCAGGTCATCCGTATCTCCCCAAACAGCCATGATTATATTAATCCGATGGATATTAACCTAAACTATGCTGATGACGATGATCCGCTTTCGCTGAAATCAGATTTTATCCTTTCTCTCTGCGAGCTTATTGTAGGTGGGAAGAATGGACTGGAACCAGTAGAAAAGACAATTATTGACCGTTGTGTACGAATGGTGTATCAGGATTATCTTGAAGACCCGGTACCAGAGAAAATGCCAATTCTGGAAGATTTATACAATTTGCTTCGGAAACAGGAAGAAGCAGAAGCACAGAGACTGGCAACTGCATTGGAGATTTACGTTAATGGTTCCTTAAAAGTGTTCAATCATCGTACTAATGTAGAACTGAATAACCGTCTGGTATGTTTCGATATTAAAGATTTAGGAAAACAGCTTAAAAAGCTGGGAATGCTGATTGTTCAGGATCAGGTGTGGAACAGGGTTACGATTAACCGTTCCGTCCATAAATCAACCAGGTACTATATTGATGAGTTCCATTTGCTTTTGAAGGAGGAACAGACAGCAGCATACAGCGTAGAAATCTGGAAGCGATTCCGTAAATGGGGAGGTATTCCGACTGGTATCACACAGAACGTAAAGGATCTGCTTGCTTCAAGAGAAATCGAGAACATTTTTGAAAATTCGGATTTTATTCTGATGTTGAATCAGGCTTCTGGAGACAGGCAGATCTTGGCAAAACAGCTTAATATTTCGCCACATCAGTTGTCTTATGTGACCAATAGCGGGGCAGGAGAAGGTCTTATTTTTTACGGAAATACGATTATTCCGTTTAAAGACAGATTTGATAGTTCTCTTATGCTTTATGCATTAATGTCATCGAAACCGGAAGATGTGGAGAAACGTGAAAAACTTGGTATTAAGGGCAGAGATGACGTTTAAAGAGGAGGCAGGATAAAATGAGAAAATGGCTTGCGGGACTGCTTTTTATCGTATCAGTGGTACTGCTCACTATCAGCATTTATTTCCTGATGGGTATATTTTTGCAGGAGAGACAGGATAATCAGTTACAGAATCAATTGCAGGAAGTGTTGCAGGAAGAATCAGATGAGACAGGAGAAGATTCTTCTGGTGATTCACTGACACAAATAGATGCAGGAATCCTGGCTTTACATGAAGAAAATCCAGACTGTATCGGCTGGATTACAATTGAAGGAACCAGAATAGATTATCCGGTTATGCACCGTCCGGGAGATAAAAATTATTATCTGCACCGGGATTTTAACGGGGAATATTCTGCCAATGGTTGTCTGTATCTTGCGGAAGAATGTGTGCCGGGAGATTCAGACAATCTGATTATCTATGGTCATCATATGAACAGTGGAAAGATGTTTGCTGATCTTGAAAAATATAAAGATGAGGATTTTTATAAGGAACATCCGATGATTCAGTTCCGTACCATCTGGGGAAATGAAGAATATGAGATACTGGCAGCATTTACCACACCTGTTTATACAGGAAATGATTTCAATTATTACAGTTTTATAAAGGCACAGAAAGGGGAAGATTATGAGTACTTTATTAGAGAAATTAAGCGAAAAGGAATCTATGAAACCAAAGTTACAGCCTTCTATGGAGAAAAACTGCTCACATTGTCCACATGTGAGTACTCACAGAAAAATGGGCGTATGGTCGTGGTTGCAAAAAAAGTGGAAAGAACTGGGGGATAATGACATGACGGACAAAGAAATTGAGAAGGAATTTGGCTATGAAGATATGGAAGAAGACTGGGATGACGATTTAAGTGAAGTGATCGACAGCGAGGAAGAAAATGACTACTATGAGGACGATGACCTTGACTATGGCGAATGTGACTATGAAGATGAGCTGAATGTTCAGGAGACAGAGCTTCCAAAGGGAAAAAAGAAATATGACAGCATCCTGGACTGGGACAGAGAAGATTATTGGGCATATGGCTGTTCGGCTAAAAAATTACTGGAAATGCAGTTTGCTGATATGATGAGCATTGCCGGATTACTGGAAGTCGTCGATTCACTGATTCTGATCGGAGAGACACAGCAGCACGAATTACAGGGCAATGTTTCAGACATCTCTACGAAACTGAAAAACAGAGCGATTTCCATTGTAGACAGATGGGAGAATTTCTTAGACAAAGACTATGAGATCAGGAGATGAGAACCATGCAGGAGCATGAATACAAAGCAAGGGATAAAACCGTTCAGAAGATGAGTCGTGATGGACTGCGAGAAGAAAACCTTCGGAGTAAGACGGAAAAAAGAATCACCGGACGTGAGGCAGATGGAAGAAAGGTAGCTGGTCACAGAGAGCAGGAACTTGATTTTGGAAAGGCAAGAAAAGCTCACATTTCCGATGATAGAATTGAGAAAGTAGCAGAAGTAAAACAACGATGGCAATCCAGACGTGATTTTCTGGAACAGGAAGACATTTCTGAATCTGAAGAAATGGAAACATCAGAAATAAGTGATTTAAGAGCAGGCGAGGAGAAATCTTCGCCTGTTTCACGTTCCAGACTTCGTAAGGACAGTATTCGTGGGCATCCAGGACGTAAGGTAGAGGCTGATTCTGAGATAGTAGAACCGGACAGGCAAAGCCGGAAGAAAAAAATGGTCACAGCATATGCAGCAAAAGAGCAGAAACGCTACCATGAAAAATCAGAAATTGATGAAAAATCAATGGAAGACTTTCGGGAAGAAATTAAGGGTAAGACAAAGAGAGAACAGATTTTAAAAGAGCAAAAGCAGTCAAAATCCCGTCTTATTTTTGATGATGAAGGAAAAGACAGGATTCCCGGAAGTGGTATGGTAAAACGAAGTGCCGTGGCTGTTGAAAATGTAGTATCCGCTTATGGGCAGAGAAAGGCCAGAGAGGATACGGATGATAATGCTGCTCTGGATGCGGCTGACCAGGCTGAACTTATGGGGGAATCACTTGCGAGAAAATCTATTTATGTCCGACAGCGTTTGAAGGAAAGCCGACAGAGAAATAACCGATTAAGGGAAAGTGTTCTGGAGGAAACAGAAAAATCCCGTCTGCAATTTGGCAGTGATTCGTCCAATGAAGCGAAAAAGGCAATCCAAAAAGAAGCAGAACAGAAGAAACAGTCTGCATTAAAGAAACTTTTACAGAAAAAACGTTATCAGAAGCAGTATCAGGCAGCAAAACAGGGAAAAGCAGTGAAAGATGCGGCAGTTGTAAATGCACAGAGATTTACAGAAAAAGCGAAGGCGGCAGTCAAAGAACTGGTGGCACAGAATCGAAATATTCTGTTATCTATTGGCATTATGGTTTTGCTGTTTGCATTAATGGCGACGAGTCTGTCAAGCTGTGCTGCATTATTTCAGGGAAGCACAAATGCCATAATTTCCACCAGCTATTCTAGTGAAGATGAGGATATTTATGCGGCTGAAAATGCGTATGTCGCATTGGAAAATGCACTGAATGAGCAGATTAATCAGATGAAGGAAACACATTCTGATTATGATGAATTTCAGTTCCAGATTGATGAAATCGGACACAATCCATATCAGCTTATTTCTTATCTGACTGTTAAATATGGTGGTTTTACATATGCAGAGGTGGCAGATGAAATCAAAGAGATTTTCAAAGAACAGTATGGCTTATATACAGATTCAACAAGAGAGACTGTGACAGAAAAGAAGAAGGTAAAGGTTGGAGAATCACTGGGACAGGTTGTGACCAGTGGATATTGTAACTGCCCGATCTGTTGTGGTCAGTGGAGTGGCGGCCCGACTGCCAGTGGAGCGTATCCACAGGCAAATCATACGATTGCGGTAGATGCATCGAATCCTTTTGTACCGATGGGAACGCATGTCATTATGAATGGAGTGGAATATGTTGTAGAAGATACAGGAGCATTTGCGAGATATGGTGTACAGTTTGATGTTTACTATGGTGACCACGCTTCTGCATCTGCACATGGACACCAGACCTGGGAAGCCTACATAGCAGACAGTAATGGAAGTCAGGAAGTGGAAGTGACAACGACAAGAGAAGTAAACCGACTGGATGTGACACTTACCAATCATAATCTGGATACAGTCCTGAGAAATCGTATGACGGATAAGGAACAGGAAAGGTATGACGCTTATAACAAGTATTATGGAAATCGTGATTACTTATTTGACTTGAACAGTATTCCGACAGGTGGTGCAGGATTCGGTTATGATATTCCGGCAGAAGCTCTTTCTGATCCACAGTTTGCAAAAATGATCAGAGAGGCAGAAAAATACCTGGGCTATCCTTATGTATGGGGTGGTGCATCTCCATCTACCAGTTTTGACTGCTCAGGTTTTGTGTGCTGGGTAATCAATAACTGTGGTAATGGCTGGAATGTAGGAAGAACTACCGCAGACGGATTACGCTCTTATTGTTCCTATGTATCTCCATCAGATGCGAAACCGGGAGATCTGATCTTTTTCCAGGGAACGTATGACACGCCTGGGGCAAGCCATGTAGGAATTTATGTGGGTAATAACATGATGATTCATTGTGGTAATCCGATTCAGTATACAAGTATTGCAAGCTCTTATTGGCAGCAACATTTTATGGCATTTGGCAGGATTCACTAGAAGGGAGTGATCGAATGTGAATATGCGACTGAAAAAAGTTCTGGATGATATTCAGAAAACGGAAGATAAGATTCTGGAATTACAGGAATATGTAAAGAAATTGAAGATTCAGAAAAAGCAGATGGAAGATGCAGAGATTATCAAAGCAATCCGTTCTATGAAAATGGGTAGTCATGAAATGCTGACATTTTTGGATGGGATTCAGAAAGGAACCGTTACGATGCAGTTTGATGAGGAAGGCAATCTTTCCATGGACAATCAGGAAACAGGAACAGTAAAAGAAAAAAGTTTAGAGGACGAAAAGATGTTCTCCGAATCGGAAGCAGAAAGAGAGGTTTTGGAAGATGAAGAATAAAGTATTGAAGAAAATTTTAATGGCGATGTTGACGGCAACTATGCTGATCGGTTCGGTAAGTGCGACAGCTTTTGCACAGGCAAATGAAAATGCAGAACAGCCGGAAACCACTCAGGTGGTGGAAGAACAGCCGGCAGAACAGCCTGCCACAGAAGAAACCCCATTTTCGACACCTGGAAATGGGCAGCTTGTAGATGATAAGGGAAATGACAGCTCAAAGCAGTTCCTGACGGTACAGACGAAAAACGGGAATACCTTTTACATGGTCATTGATCGTGCGGGCAGTTCAGAAAATGTATATATGATGTCACTGGTGGATGAAAATGATCTTGCAGAATTTTTGGATGAAACGAAAGAAACAGAAAAGAAAGAAGAACCTGCGGTTGTGCTTCCAGAGACGACTACGACACCGGAGCCAGAAGCAACAACTCAGCCGGAGACTGAAAAAAAGCAGGAATCTATTGGTAATAAAGGATGGCTGTGTGCAGCACTTGGCGGCGGATCAGTACTGGTTTTGGGTGGTATTGTTGTAGTTGTCATCAGCAAACTAAAAAAGAAAAAGGAAGAGGGCATCGTAGAAGAAGGTCTGGAGTTTGCAGACGATACACCATACATCAATGAAGATGAAGAAAAAGCAGCAGAACAGAAATAAAAGGAATGGGAAAAGGACAGTCATAGGTTGGCTGTCCTTTTGCAAAGGAAGAACAGGAGGAAATTATGGCGAAATTTTTAGTGATTGCAGAGAAACCAAGTGTGGCACATAGCCTTGCAAAGAATTTATCGGCGTACCAGAGAGAGGACGGGTATCTGGAAGGTAACAGTTGCATTGTCAGTTGGTGTCTCGGACACCTGGCAGAATATGCTCCGCCGGAAAAATATGATGAAAAATATACAAAATGGAAATTTGATGATCTGCCGATTATTCCAGATATATGGCAGGTGCAGGTGTCTGAAGACAAGAAAAAACAGTTTGAAATATTATGCAGATTAATGAACCGGGAAGATGTGGCGTATTTGGTAAATGGGTGTGACGCAGGACGTGAAGGTGAGCTGATCTTTAAGCGGGTGTATGATCTTGCCAGATGCCAGAAACCTGTGAAGCGACTCTGGATCAGCTCAATGGAGGATGAAGCAATTCAAAATGGATTCCGTTGTCTGAAAGATGGAAGTGACTATATAGGACTTTGCAATGCTGCGGTATGCAGAGCACAGGCAGACTGGTTAATTGGCATGAATGCAACCAGAGCATATACAACCAGATATTTTAAACGTCTGGTTGTAGGCCGGGTGCAGACACCGACACTTGCCATGCTGACAGAAAGAAAGGAAAAAGTAGAGAATTTCCAGAAAGAAGCCTATTATAAAGTTTCTTTATCAGATGGGAAAATGACAGTTACTTCGGAGAATATCCTTTCAGAAAAGGAAGCAGAAGATTTGCAGAAACTTTGTAATGGAGCGGATGCGATTGTAACGAAAGTAAAAAAAGAGCAGAAGAAAATCTCTCCGCCTAAGTTATATGATCTGACCAGCTTACAAAGAGAAGCAAACCGTTTTTTCGGATACACAGCGAAGAAAACACTGGATATGTTGCAGGAATTGTATGAAGAAAAAATGGTAACGTATCCGAGAACAGACAGTCAGTATGTTACCGAGGATATGAAAGAAACGGTAGAAATGCTTATGAATGGGATGATAGAGTTTCTTCCATTTTTAAAATCAGGACAGATTGGTGGCAATCCGGAGCGAGTGATTAACAATGCAAAGGTATCAGATCATCATGCGATTCTGCCAACAAAAGAGGCATTGGAAAATGGCATGGAGGGACTGTCAGATGGAAAGAAGAATTTGATGTTGTTAATTGGACAGCAGCTTGTACAGGCAACGGGAGAAGATTATCGTTGTGAACAGACGGAAATTACTGTTCAGTGTAAAGAACATGAATTTACTGCAAAGGGAAAACGACCTGTGCAGATGGGATTTAAGGAAGCAGAGGAAACATTTCGAAAGTCCTGTGTAAAAGCTAAAAAAGAAGATGAGTCAGAGAGTAGGAATGCTATTCCGGAAGGATATAAAGAGAAGATGGTTCTTTCAGGGGTTAAGGCTGAGAAAAGTACACATTATACTTCTCCACCTAAAATGTTCACGGAAGATACACTTCTTGCAGCAATGGAAACAGCCGGGAATAAGGAATTTGATTCCGAGACAGAGAAAAAGGGACTTGGCACACCCGCAACCAGAGCGAGCATTATTGAGAAACTGGTGTCTTCCGGATATGCAAAGCGGAAAGGAAAACAGATTCTTCCAACGACAGAGGGGTGTGAGCTGATTCATGTCATGCCGGAAAATCTGAAATCAGCAAGCCTGACTGCAGAATGGGAGAACCAGCTTCTTATGATGGAAAAGGGAAGAATTTCTGATACAGAATTTATGGATGGAATTGTGTCTTTGCTTGCAGATATTCTTGCATTGTGCAGAGCCATTCCGGAAGATGAAAGGAATCGTTTTCAGACAGCAAAAGAAGTAATTGGAAAATGCCCGGTCTGTGGTTCTGATATTTATGAGGGAAAAACAAATTACTATTGTTCAGACAGAAGTTGTTCATTTGCACTGTGGAAGTCTAACCGTTTTCTGGAAAGTATGGAAAAGTCAATGGATAAGAAAATGGCAGTTGAACTTTTGAAGAAAGGACGTACTCATGTAAAAGGACTTTATTCCAGAAAAAAAGACATTAAATTTGATGCAGATCTTGTACTTGGTGTAGAGGATGGGAAAGCCAGATTCAGTCTGGAATTTCCGAAAAAGAAACCTGACAAGAAGAAAAAATAGAAAAATGGAAGGAGGAACGCTTTATGGCGAGAGTAGATGAGATACGTGGACTTGCAGAATTTCATGCAGAGAGTATCAGCAGTTCACCGATAGACTGGATGAATTATCTGGATACTGCAGCCAAACTGTATCGCTATCCATTTATGGATCAGCTTTTGATTCATGCACAGCGTCCACATGCAACCGCCTGTGCGTCGCTGGAATTATGGAATGAAAAAATGTTTCGGTGGGTAAACAGAGGGGCTAAGGGAATTGCCCTTCTGGATGAAACAATGCAGAAAACACGACTTCGTTATGTTTTTGATATTCAGGATACACATATGGTAAGAGGTGGCAGATCACCTTATCTGTGGCAGATACAAGAAGGACAGCAGGCAGCAGTATTAAACCATTTAGAAGAAGTTTACAGTCTGGAGACGAAAGATACAGAAACACTTTCGGATGCATTGATGGCAACTGCAAAATATATGGTAGAAGAAAATCTGGAGGAGTACCTGGATGGACTGCTCTATGTGACAGGAGATACCTATCTGGAAGAACTGGATGAAGATACGATCCGCAGTGAATTCCGTAGTCTTTTGACAGACAGTATCTATTATACATTGGCAGTCAGATGTGGTATTGACCCAATGGAGCGTCTGGAAGAAACAGACTTCCGACATATTACAGATTATAATCATCTTTCAGTGCTGACTTTTATTGGAAATGCCACGAGCAGGGCAAGTGAGTCTGTACTTGTGGATATTGGAAGATATGTTCATCGCATTTCTTTGGAAGAAATGAAGAAAAGTATTGAAAATCCAGAAGAAAGGAATTATAATAACTTTACCACGTTAATTCGTGAAATCAAAGAAAACACAGAAGCATATAAAAACAATGAGCAGGAATATGAAGGAGGAAATGAGCATGGAACTGACATATCATCGCAAAGGGGACTACCTGTTTCCGAATCTGACAATCGAGGAGACAGAAGTGAACATCGGGAAGTACGGGATGTTACGGAGAACATTTCTGAAAGAGCACAAGAACAGCCTGTACCAGAGCCTGTTGCTGACAGGGAAACTGAACCGACATCTGGAGGAAATCGAGAAAGCAGCACTGGAGAGATTGGAAATTCAGATGAAGAAGTTATTGGAGCAGAATCCGGCACCATCGAAGGAAGTGAACCCGATGGAGTGGACAGCACATATGAACAGTCTGACGGCAATCGTGGAAGAGAGCATCTTGACGGAATTGGTGTACAGCTAGTAGAAGACACAAATGAAGATCAGTTAAGTAAAGCAGAGGAAGAAATTGCCTCTGCTTTATCTTTGCCTGAACTTCCATCTGTGAATGAGCAGAGGCGTGAGATTGAAAGCCGGGTTGCAGCACTTTATGCAGGAGAAATTGCCATTTCAAGTGATGTTGTGGACGAGATTTTAAGAACTGGGGGAAATCGAAGTGGAAACCAGTTGCGTATTATTTACAATTTTATGAGCGAGCAGTCACCAGAAGATTATACGGAGTTTGTTAAGCGGGAATATGGAACTGGTGGAAAAGGAATCGTAATTAACGGAATGGAGTATGCGGTCTGGTTTGATGAAACTGGAATGCAGATTGCAGTCGGACATACCGTAACAGATCAGATTTTAGATAAGGCTTTTTTATCGTGGGAAGACGTAAGTGGACGTATTCATCAGCTTCTGAAGCAGGGAGAATATGCACCACAGTCTGTGTTGGATGTGGCAAGAAGTAACGCTGTAAAGGAACATGCACAGACATTAGCATACATGAAAGGTGACATGGCGGAAGGTGTGGCAGAGCTTGTTTTTGATGAAGAAGATTTACCACATCTTACCAGCATTTATCCGGAGATTACGGATTATCTGGAAGAAAAAATTGCAGATCCAGAGTGGCTTGCAGATTTGAATGAACGACTGGAAGGACTGGCAATTGCTTATGAGGAAGATAAAAGCATTATGCGTTTTCGGACGTATAATCCGATCAGAGTATCCGGAGAATTTCAAAAATTTGCTGCAGAGGTTGTGCCTTATACTGCCAGAGATGATTTTGCATGGCAGGAACATCCGATATTTATTACACAAGATGAAATAGATGCGTTTCTGGCTGGTGGCGGCCCGTATTCAGATGGAAGACTGTCAACTTATTCTTTTTATCTTCTGAATGAGGATGATAAGACGAGAACAGACTTTATTAAAGAAAAATATGGTGTGGGCGGTCAGAGTCATGCTTTGAGTGGTGCAGATAATTCCCATGCAAACTATGATGGGAAAGGACTGAAACTTGAGAGAGGGAATATTGGAAATCCAGATACGGAAATCTTACTGCCATGGTCAAAAGTGGCAAAGAGGGTTGCTTATCTGATTGATAATCAGCAATTCTTACGTTCAGCAGATTATTCTCGTATGCCGGATTATGAGAGAGAACGGATAGCGTCTAAAGTAATCAGTTTTTATGCAAGACTTCCAGAAGAAATTGAGCGTCCATATAAAGAAGATTTTTTCAATGAGGAAGCAAGAAAAACAATTCCGGATATGCTTAAGGATACGGAACAGTCACAAAGTCTGTTACAGTCAATGGATGAGGCACTGGCTACATTGCCGTTGGATTTTGAGTCAGCAGGAGTGACATACGATCAGAAAGTACAACTTTTAACAGAAGTGCATCAGTATGTGGAAGGAACTTATACTATTTTCCCGGCACAAAAAGTAAGAGAACAAACAGAGGGACTGACAGGACATCAGATGTCATTGTTTGACCTTATGAGTGTAAATGAGACAGAAGAAGCTCTGGAAAATCCAGAATCAGAGGAAAGTGTTCCGGAAGTGGAAGACGCTCAAGAGGAAGCAGATCTGGGAACGGATATACATCAGTCCTTTGAGGAAGCAAAAGAATTATGGGAAGATGGCTTTTATGAAGAAGATTATGTGTTAAAAAGTCATGTGGGAGAACTGATTTATGACAGTATGGATGCAGTCGGCAGATCCGTGGAAGACTTTGCAGACGAGCAGATGAAGGTTGTCCGAAAACTGGCGGAGCAGGAACGTATGCTGGAACCAATTCTCAATCCGGATTTTTCTCCGGAACAAATGCAATTAGTATCTGATATAGCAGAAAAACTCTGGAATGACAACGGCAGATGGCAGGATGAAATGATAGAACCATATACTGACCATGTGATGGAGTCGGATGAAATTGCCACAATACGACAGGAAATGAATTTGGAAGTACCGGAAACAGTAACACCGCAGGAACAGTGGGACGAGAATGTATTTGAATATCAGGGGTATCATTTTGAGCCGGTAGGTGTTTTACCGCATGGTCTGGAAGGAAAAGAACTTGTAAATCTTACGAGGGGAAATACAGAATTACATTTATCTACATATGAAAGAGAAGATGATATTCTGTACTCTTACGCAGGTTTTTATGAAGCAAGCGGAGCAACGAAAGCAGATATTTTCCAGTGCATGGAAACGGGACGTAATTATATTCCGGGCGAGAATGAGCTGTTTGGCTATGAGGGAGAGTTTTTGCCATATTTGCAGAATGAGCAGGAGGAAAAGATAGAACCTCACAATTTCCGTATTACAGACGATGAATTGGGGGCTGGTGGTCCGAAAGCAAAATTTAAAGCCAATATGGAAGCTATCCGGCTTTTGAAGAAGCTGGAACAGGAGCAGAGACTGGCAACGTCAGAGGAGCAGGAAATCTTATCCAGATATGTCGGATGGGGAGGTATCCCACAGGCATTTGAGGAAAGAAATGGTGCATGGACAGAAGAATATCTGGAGTTAAAAGGAATATTGACTTCGGATGAATACAATGCTGCAAGGGCATCGACACTGAATGCTTTTTACACATCTCCGACAGTAATTAAGGCAATGTATGAAGCACTTGGAAATATGGGATTGAGACAGGGAAATATTCTGGAACCATCTTGTGGAGTGGGAAATTTCATGGGACTCTTGCCAGAGAGTATGAATCATACAAATATGTATGGAGTAGAGCTTGATCCTGTTTCGGGACAGATTGCAAAGCAACTTTATCAGAAAAACAGGATTGCGGTACAGGGATTTGAAGAAACAAATTATCCAGACAGCTTTTTCGACTGTGTGGTTGGAAATGTACCGTTTGGAGCTTATCAGGTCAGTGACCGGAAATATGACAGATACCATTTTATGATTCATGATTATTTTATTGCCAAGTCCTTAGATATGGTTCGCCCAGGTGGTATTGTTGCGGTTGTTACATCAAGTGGAACAATGGACAAGCAGAACCCGGAAGTGCGACAGTATTTTGCAAACCGGGCAGATTTATTGGGAGCTATTCGGCTGCCAAACAATGCTTTTCAGAAAAATGCGAACACGAATGTTGTTGCTGATATATTATTTTTTCAGAAAAGAGACAGAATTTCTCTTGCGGAGCCTGACTGGGTAAAGCTAAAGACAACAGAGGAAGGATATACGGTCAATGCTTATTTTGCAGATCATCCGGAAATGGTGTTGGGAGATTTTACAACAGAAAGTACACAGTATGGAAAGCAGGAAATAACTGTAAAAGCAAAAGAAGGGGAAAATCTTGCAGAACAGTTAAAAGAAGCAATCGGACATATTCAGGGGACAATTACGGAACTGGAAATTTCAGATACGGAACTGGAAGAACAGGTAGTTTCGATACCGGCAGACCCAGATATTAAAAATTTTAGTTTTGCACTTGTCGGAGAAGATATTTATTATCGTGAAAATTCGGTAATGAATAAACTGGAACTTCCAGTAGTAACGGGAGAACGTGTCCGTGGCATGGTAGCTATCAGGGATGCAACCAGTAGACTCCTTGAAAGGCAGTTAGAAGAAGGCAGCGATGAAGAAATCTCTGCATTACAGGCAGAACTAAACCAGGTTTATGACAGATTTACTGAAAAATATGGTCTTCTTAGCAGTAATGCAAATAAAAGAGCGTTCAGCATGGACAGCAGTTATTGTCTTTTGACATCGCTGGAATTTCTGGATGAAAAGGGAGAATTAAAGCGGAAAGCAGATATATTTAGTAAGAGAACCATTCGGAGAGCAGAACCGGTAACGTCCGTGGATACGGCAAGTGAAGCATTGGCAGTATCAATCGGAGAAAAAGCAAAAGTAGATATTCCTTATATGATGCAGCTTACCGGAAAAACGGAAGGAGAAATAACGGAGGAACTGGCAGGGGTAATCTTTAAGAATCCTATTACAGAAAAATGGGAGCCGTCCGATGAGTATTTGTCTGGAAATGTCAGAGAAAAATTAAGCGTTGCAAGAGCTTTTGCAGAAAATCGTTCCGAGTATATGGTTAATGTGCAGGCTTTGGAACGAGTGCAGCCGAAAGACCTGGATGCATCTGAAATTGAAGCCAGACTTGGTGCTACATGGATTTCCCCAGATTATATCACAGAATTTATGGCTGAAACTTTCCATACACCAAGGCATCATATCAATTATGATAGAATTAAAGTGCAGTATGCGGAAGTAACCGGACAGTGGAACATAAAAGGAAAGAATGTAGATAGCAGTAACAATCCGCTTACTACATCGACCTATGGAACGCAGAGGACAAACGCTTATCGCTTACTGGAAGACGCATTGAATCTTCGTGACACTAAGATTTATGATACAATCCATGATGCAGATGGAGAACATCGGGTATTAAATCGGAAGGAAACAACGCTGGCACAGCAGAAACAGGAATTGATCAGAGAGGAGTTTAAAGACTGGATTTTCCGGGATATGGATCGCCGTGAAAATCTCTGTAAGATATATAATGAACGGTTTAACAGTATCCGTCCAAGAGAATATGATGGCAGTCATATTCAGTTTGTCGGTATGAATCCGGAAATTAAACTTATGGAGCACCAGAAAAATGCGGTGGCACATATTTTATATGGAAACAACACCTTGCTTGCACATTGCGTGGGTGCGGGCAAGACATTCCAGATGATTGCAGCTGGAATGGAGAGTAAACGACTTGGACTTTCACAAAAGAGTCTGTATGTTGTACCGAACCATTTGCTGGAACAGTGGGGAAGCGATTTCCTGCGACTTTATCCAGGTGCGAATGTTCTGGTAGCAACAAAAAAAGATTTTGAGCCTGCGAACAGAAAGCGTTTTTGTTCCAGAATTGCAACAGGAGATTATGATGCAGTTATTATTGCACATAGTCAGTTTGAGAAAATTCCACTTTCCAGGGAACGTCAGATTGCATTGGTGGAAGATCAGATTGCAGATATTACAGTGTCTATTGAAACTGCAAAACTGGAAGTGGGACAGCAGTATACGGTCAAACAGATGGAAAAGACAAAGAAAACGCTGAAAGCAAAACTGGATAAATTAAATGACCAGACAAGGAAGGATGATGTTGTTACATTTGAGCAGCTTGGCATTGACAGGCTTTTTGTAGATGAGAGCCACGCGTTCAAAAACCTCTTTTTATATACAAAAATGAGAAATGTAGCAGGCATTTCACAGACGGACGCACAGAAAAGTTCGGATATGTTTATGAAGTGCCGATATATGGATGAGATTACAGGTGGTAAGGGAATTACATTTGCAACTGGAACACCTGTGTCAAACAGTATGACTGAATTGTATACCATTATGAGATACCTTCAGTATGATACGCTGATGAATATGGGAATGGGACATTTCGATTCCTGGGCGGCAACATTTGGAGAAACAGTTACTGCTATCGAATTGTCACCGGAAGGAACGGGCTATCGTGCAAAAACACGATTTGCCCGTTTTTTCAATCTTCCAGAGCTGATCTCCATATTTAAGGAAGCGGCAGATATTCAGACTTCTGATATGCTGAATCTGCCTGTACCGGAAGCGGAGTATATCAATGAAGTACTCAAACCAAGTGAAGAACAGAAAGAAATGGTAGAAGCATTTTCGGAGCGTGCAGAACAGGTTAGAGGCGGTAATGTTGATCCAAGGACGGATAACATGCTCAAGATAACCAACGATGGAAGAAAATGTGCATTAGATCAGAGACTCCTTAATGATATGCTGCCGGATGCAGGAGAGAGTAAGGTAAATGCCTGTGTGGAGAATGCTTTTCAGGTATGGGAAGATGGAAAAGAAACACAGGGTACACAATTAATTTTTTGCGACCTCAGCACACCGAAGAATGATGGAACCTTCAATGTTTACGATGATGTGAGAAACAAACTTGTAGAGCGTGGCATTCCAAAAGAACAGATTGCGTTTATCCATGAATACAATACAGAAGCAAAGAAAGCAGAGCTGTTTGCAAAAGTGCGTGCAGGACAGGTTAGAATCCTGATGGGGTCTACACCGAAACTTGGTGCAGGTACGAATGTCCAGGACAGACTTATGGCATTACACCATTTGGACTGTCCTTGGAAACCGTCAGATCTGGAGCAGCAGGAAGGACGTATTTTACGACAGGGAAATCAGAATGACAAGGTAAAGATTTTCCGATATGTAACAGAAAATACATTTGACTCGTATATGTGGCAGATTCTGGAGAATAAGCAGAAATTTATTTCACAGATTATGACCAGTAAATCTCCGGTTCGTGCCTGTGAGGATGTGGATGATACGGCATTATCTTATGCAGAAATCAAAGCACTTGCTACCGGAAATGAATATATTAAGGAAAAAATGGATTTGGATGTTCAGGTGAGTAAGCTGAAACTTCTGAAAGCAAACCATACCAGTCAGATTTATCGCCTGGAATCGGATATAGCGAAACGTTATCCAGTACAGATTACCGCATTAAAAGAGAAAATAGCTGGAATGCGTGTAGATGCAGGAACGGTAAAAGGGGTGGATTTGCAGGATAATGATAGCTTCGTAATGACGGTTGGTGGAAAAATGTATAATGATAAAAAGGAAGCAGGTCTGGCGTTGATTGCGGCAGCATCTGGATTAAAAACGGTAAAATCAGCAGGGCAGATTGGAGAATATCACGGCTTTGCACTTTCTTCAGAGTACAATTTTCTGTCCAATACTTACACCATGACGATTAAAGGAAAATGCTCGTATAAGATTGAATTTGGAAAGGACCCACTTGGTAATATCCAGAGAATCCACAATGCACTTTCGGCAATTGAGAAAAAACTGGAAGAAACGGAAAGAAATCTGGATACGGTGCAACAGCAGTTAAAGACTGCACAGGAGGAAGTACAGAAGCCATTTCCAAAAGAGGCAGAATTGAATGAAAAAATGGAACGTCTGGCAGAATTAAATGCCATGCTCAACATGGATGAGAAAGGGGGAGAAAATATTCTGGCAGATGAAGAAATCGGAGAGAATCCAGAAGTAACCACGTCAGATAAGAGTCAGGACAGAATTGCAGACGGTATCCGTAAGGTTTCGATTCTGGAAAGACTGAAAGCACAAAAAGAGCAGGAAAATACGACTGCTACACAACAGAAACCAAAAAGGAAACACGAACAGGAGTTATAAGAGTATATCCCGTCAGAGTAATGAGCTTTGGCGGGATTTTTCTATGGAGGATGATATTATGGCGAACAGAGAAGAACAATTAAAACAGATAACCGACCAGTTGGAACAGGGTGTCTCTGAAATATTTACATCAGAAAAATATACAGAATATTTGCAGACAATGGCAAAGTTCCATAATTACAGCTTTAATAATACACTGCTGATTGCCATGCAGAAACCGGAGGCAACGCTTGTGGCCGGATACCAGGCATGGCAGAAAAAATTTAACCGGCAGGTAAAAAGAGGAGAAAAAGGAATACAGATTATTGCACCGGCACCGTACAAAGAAAAACAGGAGATTGAAAAGACTGATCCGGAAACAGGCGAAATTGTAATCGGAGAAGATGGGCAGCCAGAGACAGAGGTAGTAGAGCGTGTTGTTACAAAATTCAGAGTGACTACTGTATTTGATGTCAGTCAGACAACGGGAGAGCCGATTCCGGAATTTGAAGTCTCAGAATTGGATGGAGATGTGCTGATTTACCATGATTTTATGGAAGCATTAAAAACAGTTGCTCCGGTGCCAATCCGCTTTATAGAGATTGATGGAGAAGCGAAAGGCTTTTATCAGTTTGTAGATAAATATATTGCTGTTCAGTTAGGAATGAGTGAAGCACAAACGATGAAAACAGCAGTGCATGAGACTGCACATGCGGTATTACATGATCGTGACCAGATGGCTGAGGAAGGTGTAGTAA
The DNA here is from genome assembly GCF_040096655.1 of Blautia intestinihominis. NCBI lineage: Bacteria > Bacillati > Bacillota > Clostridia > Lachnospirales > Lachnospiraceae > Blautia > Blautia intestinihominis. Next base: position 37,616 of record NZ_JBBMEI010000009.1, read on the forward strand.
AGGACAAACTTACGAAAGAGGTGGAAGCAGAGAGTATTGCTTATGTGGTATGCAATCATTTCGGATTGGACACTTCGGAGTATTCGTTTTCTTATATTGCGAGTTGGACTTCTGGAAAAAATATGAGAGAACTGAGAGCGTCTATGGATACCATTCGCAAGACTTCTGCTGAAATGATCGGACAGATTGAAACGCAGATGAAAGAATTGCAGGTGGAATTACCGGAACAGCAGGAAGAACTCAGTGCCATGCAGTTTGCTGAACAGACAATTAACCGGCTGGAGCAGGAACGAACAATCTTCAGTAACGACCAGAGAAATCTTATTGTCAATTTTGCATTTAAACTGGATGACAGAGAAGCAACAGAGCAATTAGCAGAGAATCTTGCAGATGCAATTATAAATGGAAATCGAGAGAAGGTATTTAAATTGAGTGAGGAGGCACAGACACAGATTGATAGTCTGCCAGATTCTATGATCGGATTATCCGAATTGCATGAAGCTGGATTTTATTCAGATATTATGCTGCCACTTACCGAAGAAAGAGCAGTAGAACTGTATCGTGAGGGTGTGACAGTCTATGGCTTGAATGGAGCCAGAGAAGAACAGGGACAGTCACAGAAACTTATAAATCTGGAACAGGATATTTCTCGGCATGATGGCTTATTTGGAGTGACGAAGTTTGACTGGAAAAATTATCAGAGAAGTATGGAAACAGCCATAACACCAGAAGAAAAGATGAAAATAAAAGAAACCATCCTTTTGGAGGGGGAGGGAAATCGTTACGGCATTTATCAGATCAATAGCAGACAGGAAGAAAGAGGGTATCAGTTTTTAGGACTTGAAGCGGCAAAAGAACTTGGTTTTACCATTCACGGAAAAGATTATCAGATGGTTTACAGTGAGAGACTGAGAGCTACGACTACACTGGATAATCTCTATGAAAGATTTAACATAGAAAGACCAAATGATTTTACCGGACATTCTATGTCAGTCAGTGATGTGATTATAATGAACCGTGGCGGAAATCTAAAAGCATACTATGTGGACTCGTTTGGATTTGAAGAATTGCCAGACTTTATTGCGCAGAGAGCAGAGGTGTTAAATGCCAGTCCGATAAAGGCGTATCCGGAAGTTTACATGGGAACTTTGGAAAACGCTATGCAAGAGAGAAATGTAGATACTTACCTGGATTCCAGAAAGCTGAACATTGACTGCAAAAATGCAATAGAACAGGCAATTTCAGATAACTTTGATGGTATGAGCCTGAACCCTGATACTGCAGTAGCTGTGGTTGAAAAATATGGAGAAGAACGTGTTGCTTTTGTTCTGGCAAATACATTGAAACAGCTTTCCTATGATGGAAGATTTTCTGATCTTAATAAGCAGTGGGCGGAAGGTATTGAAGTTCCAGAAAACATCAGTCGGGGAATGGATCTGAACAGAGACTATGTTGTGAGCAGTCATCCGGCAGTTTTGAATGGCTTCATTGATATGGCGAAGAGAGAAATTCGTACCCGCAAGCTGGAACAGGTGCTTGATGTGAAAAATCAGCATATTACTGAAAATACGAAAGGATATGAAGCAGAGGGACACACTGGAACATGGTATGCACTGGATATGAAAGAATATCATGGAGAGAGATTCTTCCAGATGCGTAGTGAACAGTATGGACAGGAAGTAGCAGATATTATAGTTTCTGAAAATGGAACACTGGTAGCAGAGGATATCTGGCATGGATTTGATGAAGGAGCCAGAGAAGCAATCTCGGAATATCTGGAAGAAAATGGAGCGACAGTCTATGATCTGACAGAAATTCCACCACAGGCAACTGTTATCCTGACAGATGGAACAGTATTAAAAACGGAAAAACAGCAGGTGGTCAATACAGAAAGCTGGAAACCAACTCTGACAGGGAAGAATCTGAAGGATGAAGAACAGCAGTTTAGCTTTTTTGAGATACATAAGGTCAGAGAAAATGATGGGATTGATCTGAAAATGCCAGATATTCATTATGTTGGTCAGTATTATGTGATTGAAGACTTGGAATCAAAAGGTGGCTTGAAGATTGAACGTTACAACGGTTTGGAAGCTGCACTGGGAGCATATTATTCACTGCCGAATCATAAGATGAAAGCTCTTGGAATTGAAAATACGGCACCATTGCCAGGAAGCCTGGATTTTATTCAATGTAAAAATGGTATAGACACATTAATCTATGATTGCCAGAAAGTAGAAGGATGGCTGAATCCGGAGATATATAATATATTCAAAAATCTGAAAATCAGTCTGGATGGGCACGATACGGAAATCGCATATAAGATCGGAGAATCATATTTGACGATTCAGACAACAGAAGAAGGGTACGATTATACATTTTTTGATAAAAACTATTTGGAACTGGATGGCGGGATTTACGATGATCCGGATATTTCTATCTCAGAAGCGGTAGATGAGATTTTGCAGGAGGAAGGCTTTTCAATAAAGGATGCGGAAGTGACTGACTATGAGGCATTGGAAATGAAAACGGAACATGCAGAAAAAGAGAATATCGAACAAGTGCAGATGGAGCAGAATTGTCCGAAATCTATTTTTGAAGGATATGATAGAAATGCTGCGATAGAAACATATGAGGGAATTACTGTTCAATTTGCAGATGCTAAGACTTATCTGACTGTACAGCCAACGAAAGAAGGTTATTCCTATATTTTTTATGATACTGATTTGAAGGAAGTCGGCGGCGGAACACATGAATATTTGGATGATTCCATACAGGAAGCAACCTATGCAATCTTGAAAAAAGAAGGAATGCAGAAGGAGCAGTGTATAAAAATAGATGATTCAACATTCAGGGACGAGCTGATTCAGAATGCGAAAGAATTGTTGGAAAATGGAACGGTTCGTCGTACTTCTGAACTTGGAAGATGTGAAGCAGCGTTGAATGGAATGAACCGGGCAGAAATTGAATATGACGTACTGGTTCACACAAGGGCAGTATTAGAAGAAATGGGAATGGAAAATGAAGTTACTCTGATCGGGGCAAGAGTATATGGTTCCAGAAGCAGAGAGGGACTTTATCATGCAGATTCTGATGTAGATGTAGTAGTGTCTTATCGGGGAAACGTCCGAGAAGATGCATTGTTTAATGCAGTTAATGAAGCGGGGCTGAAAATTGCAGGACTTCCGATAGATATTAATCCGATTTCAGAAGAAAGGACAGGAACGCTGGCAGAATATATGAGACAGGCAGAGGAATATCTGGATAAGCAGGCACATGAAGCAGTTATCGAAGAACAGCCTAAAGGAACAATTGCGTTTTATGTAGCGGAGTGCATGGAGTTTCCGGTCATGGGTGAATACCATGAAAATCTTACCCTGGAAGAAGCCTTACGCATATATGAAACAATTCCGGCAAATCGTATGAATGGAATTAAAGGAGTCGGGTTTGAGCTGCATGACGGAAGTGACTATGACGGACCGTATGATCTTATGAGAATGGGGACTGTTGATCGTGAAGGTATCAACATGATTCAATATTACAAGGACAGTCCATTGGTTCAGAAAGCAATGGATGATGTGGAGAAGTATTTTGCAGAGAAACAGGAAAAGTCTCGAACAGAAGAAAAGACTGCTGAGAGCAAAATGATTTCGAAAGAGCAGACCGGACAGCCAAAAGGAAAGAAGCAATCGGTTCTTCAGGCATTGCGGGAGCGTCAGGCAAAGATAAAAGAGCAGGAACAGAATAGCGCAAAAGAAAAAACCAAGGCTCGCAAGAAAGGAGAAGTAACATTATGATGGTAAGATTTGACGAAGATGAATATATTGCTGTGGCAATTTTTGATACGGGAGACAGAGTCCAGACGATGGAGGCGATGGATGAAATTTTTTCCTATCTGGATGAAGATATGAAATTTCTGATTTTTACAACGATTAAGAAATTATATTATCTCAGCGATGAAGGGTATAAAGAATTGCAGAAAACCGTAGAAATTTATAAAGCAGATCTGGAGGTGGATGAAGAATGAGTACGAGTCAGTTTGCAGTTTATCAGTTAAAACGAAAACCGGAATTAAGAAATTTTCTTTATCGAACATATGAAGAACTTGCACAGGAGCAGATTCCTGTGCAGGTGGGAAATTATGAACAGGTATATATTGGAACAATGAAACCGGGTGAAACACCTGAACAGGTAAAAAAGAATATTGATCAGAGACAACCACACAATTATAAGGGACATGCGATTAGTACCAGTGATGTTCTGGTATTGAACGACAACGGTGAAACAATCGCTTACTATGTAAATAAGAATTCCTTTGTTGTAGTACCGGATTTTATGAGGATTCCATCTTCTTCTGGTGGACTTACGAAGAACACAGCAGGATATGAAATCAGTGGAAAAGGCGGTACATGGGAAGTAGTAGATTATATTCTCATGGAAGGGAAAAATTTTTTCCTCATGGAGCATGAGCAACATGGAAAAGATGTTGCCTATGTAGTGCTTGACCAGAATGGAAAGGTACTCGTGGATGGTACTTATAACGGATTTGATGATGAAGTAAAACAGAAAATTCGTGATTATCTGCATCCACCAGCACAGGATTCACCGGACAGGCAAAAACCAAAGCTGGAGAATTGGCAAAAGTATCTGGAAAACGGTGAGTATCTACGAAGTGCAGAAATGACAGAGGAAGCAAATTATAATATGATTGACGGACTCAACAATAATGCTGCACCAAAAAAAGAAAAGAAGCGTCCGAAAGAATCCGTTCTGGCAAAGCTCCATCAAAAAGAGAAAGAAATTGCACGACGCAGTGGAAAGAAAGCCATGCAGGAAATTATGGGGCAAGATATGGAGAGAGCAAAGAAATAGCAAAGAAGAAAGGCTGGTCACTTGGTTGTGGCTGGTCTTTTTTCATATATAAAAAGACTGGCCAGTAACGATCCTATCGTTTAAGGCTAGTCTTTGTAGTGAGTTGCAATATCTTCTATTTCACAATCCAAAATGTTGCAGAGGGTGTTAATGGTATTCATACTGACACCTTCATTGTTCTGCAAACGATGTATCAGTGACTTGCTGAAATGGTATTCTTTGTGAAGTGTGTATTTTGTGATACCTTTCTTCTGCATGGTAAGCCACAGGTTATCATATTTAATCAACGGGTATCTCCACCTTTTTCTTGTCTTTCCTTCATTATAGGGTTAAGATAGAAAGTAACAAAGGTTCTGTTTTCGGAACCCATGCGTATAAGGAGGAGCAGATTTGAAAAAGACAAATATTGGGAGACAGATACTGATAATTGCCTGTTTAATAGGAGTAGTGGGGATATGTAGTTATTTCTATACAGTGCAGTCAAAACCTCTTTCAGAAATCCCGGATGCGATTAATAGTTCACGTTTTAATACAACGGAGCATTTGACGGTTATAGCAAATCAGCAAGAAATTGAAGATAAACATAAACTGGCGAAGCAGATTGTAGAAATGTGCCAGAATAATTCCTTTCAGTCTATTAAGTTCTCTTATGATATGGTGTGTCCAACAGAGTTGCAGATTAATGTATATAAGACAGAAAAGGATTTTGATGATAACAAAAAGTTCTGTGAAATATCGTATCTGTCAGAGGAAGAAAATGAAGATTACGATATTGTTCATAATCCAGAAAAATTTACGATGTATGTAGACGGAGAAATAGTTGAATAGAAAGACTGAGGTTTACTTCCACAAAGAAGAAACCTCAGTTTTTGCTTATCATTTTTCATGGGTCTGTTCAAGCTGTCGCTCTTGTGGCTGATGGGTGCCGAGTATGATGTCAACATTAGAACATACGGTGCGAAGCTCCCGCTCATATTCACGACGGGCATTAAATTCTTCACGTTGATCGGATTGTAATGCAGTCAGACGATTCTTTTCTTCACGAAGCATTTTCAAGGTGGGTAATTTCTTTCCTTGTGCTTTTTCTTTCAGTATTCGGAGAGCTGATTCATAAAGGGTGAGTTCTGCCCGGTGTTGTTCATAGAAATTTTCTTTATTCCTGCTTTTTCGATATTCGGAATAGAGATCTTTATTTGCCAGATATTGCCCGGTGTAATGAATCTGCTCGTTGATTCCTTTTAAAGTATCTTCTGTATTTTTTAGGGAATTTCTGGCAGTGGTGCTTTGAGCAGTGGCATTGGAAAGTGCAGTATCTAAATCTTCTTTTGATTGGAAGCCATGTTCCTGCACATAGGCTACGGTCTGAGCCATCATCTTCAAATTGGATAATTTTACTTTTTGAGCATATGCCTGACTTTGTTGTGCTTTGATACAATGCTGTAAGTCCGTTACCAGTCGTAAGTCAGATTTGATAAAGAGGAATGTATGAGAAGATCCAAAATCAGAAGATGTAGGCATAGCAGAAGAATTGATATTGTTGGTAATATCAGAAGCTGGCTGTTTTGAGATTTGCTGACTGGCATTTTCCTGAAATACATCTAATAGATGCTTTTCTTCATAAAGCGTTCCCAGTGCTCTGCCGGTAATATATTTTTGACGATTAGGATGTAGATAACTGTATCTGCCACGACTAACTTTAAAGGTGATGTTATATTTTTCTGACAGCAATTTTGCAAACTGTTCTTGTGAGACTGCTGTTGAAGAAATATCTTCAATTGCATTACGAAGAAATTGCTTTTCGGTCTGAAAGGTTGTCTGCCTTGGTGTAAGCCCTTCTTTTTCAAGCTCAGCATTGTGCTGATTGAGTTTTTTCTGCCCTCTGCGTTTCGCCCAGTATTCTTTCTCAGATATTTTCTTTTCGGCAGGTGTCAGAAGATCAACCTGGTTTAGTCCGTTGGCGTTGCACATATCCATGACTTTTTGTTTTAGATGGATTCGGTATCTGTCAGAAAGATGATGCTTATAGCCGGCTTTTGCGTCACGGTCAAATTCCATATATGGCTGTGGTTCGACATCATATTTCCGAATGCTGTTGATTACGATATGCACATGTATATTGCCACTTCCATTATGACCGTCAGTATGTGTGCAGATAAGAGCCTGATGTCCGGGAAAGTTTTCTCTTGCATATTCCAACCCTAACTTTTGAGCCTGTTCACCCGTCAGACCATGTTCGTCCCTGTCCTTGGGATCGAAGCTGATAATATAATGATGAGATTTGATTTCGTTAAAAGACTGATTTTTATGAAAATAGGCATTTGTTTCCATGCACTCAGCAGCAAAACTGAACGGATCACAGTTTAAGCCGTCAAGATAATATTCTTCACGAATGAGCATATGCCCTTCATCATCAAGAATAGGTTTTTGCGTATATTCGTCATGCTGAAAAATCAGATAACGCTCAGCTTCTCCGTAATCAGCATTTTTACTTGCGATATGTTTCAGTATTGCCACGAAAATCACCTGCCATTTCCATTACCTTGTATTTCATTTCATATAAATCCCGAAGACGCTTATTTATTTCTCCACGCATTTCCTGTGAAAGAATTCCGCCCTGGTTAAAATATTTTGCTATCTGGTTGAGGTTACTGCCTATTTTACCGAACTCTGCAAGCAGACTTTTAATTTCTGGAACATCAGCAACAATCTCGATTTTTGTATGTACATTTCCCTTTAAGGTTTGAGTTCGTACATAAGCTGCCAGCGACAGGTTGGCTTGCTTTGCGGCATTTTCAATAATGGCAAATTCAGTGTCCGTGAATCGGACAGTAATACGTTGATTGCGGGACATTTCTTTTTCTTTCTTTGGTCTTGTCATAATTTCTATTCCTTCCTTCGTTATCTCCCGATGATTTACAGACAGGCAAATTTCACGTTTACAGTGAAAGGCAAGTAATAAAACTTTATTACGCTGTGACCATGCAAATGGGAACCAACGAGACAATTTTTAATTGTATTTGAGGGTATGGGGAGCAAAATCCCCATCAAGTTGCCTGCTGGCAAAACTCGGTATCCGAGTTTTTGGCTGCCAAGGCGAAACTTGCTCTAAGAAAGAAATCCCTCTACTAATAAAGCGTGAGAAAGCTGTTTTACAAACCCCTAAAATGAAAAAAGTAAAAAAATCTGAAAAAGGGGGTTGGTAAATAACCTCTGCCGGGCTTTATAGGTAGAAGGAAAGTTTCAGGAGGTGTAAAAGAATGTCAGCAAAAGAATTACCAACACTGGAGGAAATGCAGGCAATGGCAGAGGTAGACCTCAAAAATATAGATACCAGTAATCTGATTGATATAGAGCAGGTAAAGATAAGAACGGAGTTGCCACAAGAGGAACGGATTGCAGACTATATTCATCAGATTAAGAACCCATATTGTTATATTTCTCATGGGGTGGCAGTGAAAATCAGTTTTACCGGGAAATGTACGCTGGAAGAAAGTCTGAGCAGGTGTATTTCATTATGAAGAACGAAAAAACAGGTCAGAAAGAAATTTGGAAAAGAATGAAAAAAGGTATAGCAGTGAGCCAGAAGTTATGTTAATATGGTGTTGGGTCAAAATTTAAGAGCATTCAAGAAGCCATGAATTTCTTGGTTTACACTGCCGGACGGCATAGTAAATTAGGAGGTTGATGGCTTTATGTATTTTAATCAAAAGTCTATATTAGCGGCAGACTATTTAAGACTTTCCAGAGAAGATGGAGACAAGCTGGAAAGTGATAGTATCCGCAATCAAAGAAGTCTCATTAACGATTTTGTAAAACAGCACCCGGACATTACCCTGGTCGATGAATATATTGATGATGGTTACAGTGGAACAAATTTTGAGCGTCCAGCATTTAAAAGGTTGCTCGAAGATGTGAAGAAAAAGAAAATCAACTGTATCATCGTTAAGGACTTATCCAGACTTGGAAGAAACTATATCGAAACAGGACGATATCTGGAAAAGATATTTCCGTTTCTTGGAGTCAGGTTTATTGCCATTACAGACCATTATGACAGTGCTGCGGAATCGGATGATGCAGATCAGATCATAGTTCCCTTTAAGAATCTGATAAACGATGCTTATTGCAGGGACATCTCAATTAAAATCCGAAGTCAGCTAGATGTGAAAAGAAAAAATGGGCAGTTTATAGGAAGCTTTGCAGGATACGGGTATCAAAAAGACCCGGAGAACAAAAATCATCTTATCATAGATGAATATGCAGCAGAGATTGTTCGGTTTATTTTTAATCTGAAAATGGGCGGGTACAGTTCGCAGAGGATTGCTACAAAATTAAATGAAATGGGAGTATTGCCACCACTGGAGTATAAGCGAAGCCGTGGAATGAAATATAACAGTGGATTTCGTTCGGGAGCTAATCCCAAATGGGCAGTTACGACAGTGAACCGTATTTTGACAAATGAGCTTTATACCGGGACGATGGTTCAGGGAAAAAATCGTAAGATCAATTACAAAGTAAAAGAGTGCAGACCAGTAGCGGAAGAAAACTGGATTCGGGTTGAAAAAACTCATGAAGCTATCATAGTAGAAGAAATATTTCAGTATGTACAATCACTGCTGGAACTGGATACCCGTACTGCACCGGATGAAGATTCTGTATATTTGTTTTCGGGATTTTTACGCTGTGGAGATTGCGGACAGAACATGGTAAAAAGAAGCACATCTAAAAAAGGGAAGAGATATTATTATTACCATTGTTCTACATATAAAAACGGAGATGGGTGCAGTTCACATCTGATCAGTGAAAAAATTGTACATGCAGTTGTGCTGGAAGCGATTCAGAAGCAGATTGCATTATTAGTAGATGCGGAAAACATTATCCGGGACAGTGGAATGGAAAATTATAAAAAAACAGAATTTGATTCACTGGAAAAGCAGTTGACTGTTCTCCATGAGGAAGTGGAAAGATATAAAGATTTAAAAACTCGTTTATATCAGGATATGTTGGATAATATTGTGACCAGAGAAGAGTACCATGAGTATAACCAGAGATTTTCGGATAAGTTGCATAATGCGGAAGAAGCAAAACGTGAACTGGAAAAAAAGAAAGAAAAGGCAGTAGTGGAAGGAAAAAGGGAACATCCCTGGATAGAAGATTTTAAAAGCTACCAGAATATCACACAGCTTGACCGTAAAGCAGTAGTCACATTAATTGATAAGATTATCGTTTATGGAAAAGACCGTCTGGAAATTCAGTTTAAGTATGCCGATGAAATACAGGAAATGACGGAGGTAGCTCAAAATATTCGGGAAATAGAAGAAAAGGAAGGTAGATTCAAATGCGGTGCGTAAGTTACACAAGAACCACATCATGCAAATCCAGTGAAAGCATTCCGACAGATATTATTCAGCAGCAGAATGAACAGATTCAAAAATATATACAATCGCATGGCTGGAAGCTGGTTGCAAAATACAGTGACAGAAAAAGGGACGATAACGAGAATACAGCATTTGAAGAAATGACGATGGATGGTATCAGCAGGAAGTTTGACATGGTGGTGGTAAATAGCATTGATCGCTGTGGTAAATATATTTCCTGTGCTGAAGATGTCCTTGCAAAAACATTCTTCCCGGCAGGAATCCATTTTTCAGTAGTACAGGATGATTTTTGCAGTATCGAAAAAAGCAGAGAAGAAATTGATGAATATTTCAGAAAAGAAAAAATTGCGGTACAGATAAAGAGTATGCGGGAGTTTGCTGTGCGAGAGCAAATTGAAGGATATTATAACGTACATGATGAAAAGTATGGATACATACTTTCAGAAGACCGGAAAGAGTTACTGGTTGAAGAAGAAGCAGCTACGATTGTACGTGAAGTGTTTCAGATGCTTTTGGATGGTGTATCAGTAAAAAAAATAGCCGATATTATGAATGAGAGAGGTGTTGAATCACCTATGGTACATAATGCCAGGGTGGGACATAAGCATTGGCCACATTATGAAAATAAATGGAGTGAAGGATCGCTTCGGAGAATCTTAGACTGTACAGCGTATGACGGCTATTGGAAGAAAACAATCAATGGAAAACTCTGTACAATTCCAATTACTCCGATATTGGAAAAAGGCGTATTTGATAAGGCAAAAGAAATTGTAAAAAGTCGGTCAACGACAAAAAACCGCAAAGGCGGAAAACTGGGACCGTATGTTCATAAAATATTTGATGAAGAAACAGGAAAACCACTGTATTTAAGAAATTTTCAAAGCGGAGATTCTGTATTTGTATTGAATTCAAAGATAAATGAGCTGCCAAAGAGCAAAAGAATTTATATAGAAGTAGACGTAGTTACAAGAGCAGTAAAAGAAGCAATTCAATCGGAAATGGATATGGCAGAAAGAATGACCAGATATTTGGAAACGGAAGCTATACAGAAACTGTTACAAAAAGAACAACAGCAATATTCAGAAAAGGCTTGGATGATATTTCAGGAAATGGAGCAGGTAGAAAAAGATCGTATTCCGATATATGAGAAATTTAAAAATAACGAGCTTACAGAGCCAGAGTATCTGGATAAAAAAGAAGAAATACAGTCACAGCTACAAATGTATGAAATGGATTTTGAAGGACTTATGGAGCGGTTTGCCGAGATGAAGAAAGCATTCAGCAATGAAAATGAATGGATAAAGACGTTTCAGAGAGTGGAGCTTCCAGAAGATTTGGAATTTGAACATGTGAAGAAATGGGTAGATAAAATAATTGTTTCAAATTTCAAAGAGGTGCATGTGTATTTGACAATGCAGAGATGGAGAGATTATTTTCCAGAAGAATGGTTGGAGGAATAGTTTATGGCGAGAAAAAGCAGAAGAAATAAAAGTACTGAAGTAAATATTTCTCAGGACATAGTCAAAAATAAAAATCTGTTAGATACAGCAGCATATGTTCGTTTGTCTGTTGAGAACGGTGGAAATGAGACTGATGAAACGCTGGTAGTACAACAGATGTTGGTTGAAAAATATATTGAAGAACATCCTGACTTGCGACTGGCAGGTACATATAGTGACAATGGATTTAGTGGAACGAATTTTGATCGACCTGGATTCATAAAACTTATGGAAGATGTGAAAACAGGAAAAATTCAATGCATTGTTGTAAAAGACTTATCACGTTTTGGCAGGGATTATCTGGAAACAGGATATTATCTGGAAACCATTCTTCCAAGACTTAATGTAAGGTTTATTGCAATTACGGATGATTATGACAGTTCCAGAAAGGAAGATCAGGAGAATATCAGTGTACCTCTGAAAAATATGGTTAATGCCATGTATGCAAAAGATATGTCAAAGAAAATATTGGCTGCAAAGGATGCACAGAGGAGAAATGGAAATGTGACACTGAGTAAGGTGGCGTTTGGGTATATTCGCTCAGAAGACAGGCACAGACAGATTGTGGATGAGGAGACAGCCCCATTTGTAAGAATGATATTTCAGTGGTACATGATGGGAGTCAGTAAGCCTAAAATTGCAGACAGATTAAATCTTATGGGTATTGCAACACCAGGGCAGAGAGAGAAGATGGAAAATTTAACAGTTCCCCTGGAAAAGACAAAATGGCGTGCGGACAGTGTAGATAAAATTTTGAATAATCCGACATATGCCGGAGATATTGTGACAGGAAAATTGAAACAAGCGTTGTATAAAGGCGTCAAACAGTATAAGACAAGTCCGGAAGACTGGAATATTCAAAGAGATATGCATCAGCCTATGATCGCCAGAGACGATTATGAAGAATTGCAGGAAAGAGCAAATGCAATGAAAAAAATAACGAAGGACTGGCGTGTGAAATATATGAAAGATCGGGAGAAATACAAAGATTACTTTGCCGGAATGGTACGATGTGGAGATTGCGGTCGGACGATGTATTGTGTCCGATATACGCATAATTATAAAACGATGGAGAAAGTTGGAATTTATTACACGTGTTCCGCCCAAAATCATGCCCAAAATCATTGTGACCAGAAAATAGAAGAAAATTTACTGAAAATGCTTGTGATGGATCAGATTCAAATTCTTATAAAGAGTTTATGCGACAGGAAGAAGTTGTTACAGAAAATGAAAAGCGATACCAGTGAAAAAAATGCTTTTTATGAAGCTGGTGCAAATGTGCGGATGCTGGAACGAAAGGTATCGCAGGCAGAAGAAAAGAATGCGACATTATATGAAAATTATGTGTGTGGGATTGTTGAAAAAGAAGATTTTGACATGATGAAGGAGCGGTATATTCAGAACTTACAGGAATTAAGGGATGAATTGCAAGCTGCAAAACAGAAACAAAGGATGCTGGAAAAGAAAGCTGACAGATATATGGATATGGTAAACAACCTGGAGTCATATTTGTCTGAACGAAGTTTCAATGAAAAGTTGGTGCAGGAACTTGTAGAATATGTGGAAGTATACAAAAATGGGAACATTCATGTGTGTTTCAGGTGTGATGATAAATTCCAACAGATAATAGAATTGATAGAGGGTGTTAAGAGTGCTGAAGAATGCTTTATATCTTAGATTGTCACTTGCAGATGGTGATCTGGGAAAAAATAATAAAGATGAAAGTAATAGTATTGAAAATCAGAGAACGCTTCTTGTGAACTTTTTGCAGGACAGGGATGATCTGGCTGACGAATATATAGAATACGTCGATGACGGCTATACGGGAACAAATTTTGAACGTCCAGAATTTAAAAGAATGATAGAAGACGCAAAGTCAGGAAAGATAGATACGATCATTGTAAAAGACTTTTCCAGATTTGGAAGGGATTATATTGGTGTTGGAGATTATCTGGAGCAGATACTTCCAATATTGGGAATTCGTTTTATTTCAATCAACAATAATTATGACAGTAATGATTATCTTGGGAAAACGATGGGAATGGATATGGCTATTCATAACCTGGTTAATAATCTTTACAGCAAAGATATTTCGAAGAAGATAAAAAGTGCGTTGAGAGTGAAATGGAAAAACGGACAATGGACGGGAGGAAAACCGCCATTTGGATATTTAAGAGATACTGAGACGGGAGAGTGGGTGATTGATCCGGTAGCAGGGAAATATGTAAGAGCTATTTTTGACAAAGCAATAGAAGGCTGTAATACTACGCAGATTATGTATTATATGAATGAGCAGAAGATACCTACACCGGGAAAATATAATAAAGAAAATGGTCTGACACATTATGGATATAATCAGAAATTACCAGAGACAGAAGTATTATGGGATTGTGGCATGATTCGTACAATCCTTTGCAGATATGAATATACAGGAGCATTAGTACAGGGAAAACGACAGAGTGTTTCAGTTGGAAGTAAAATAACCAGAAAATCAAAATATGGAGATATGGTTATTACAAAGAATGTTCATCCGGCAATCGTATCAGAAGAAGAATATGAACTGGCAAAAGCAACGATTATGTTTATGAATAAGCCAGGATACCGAGGAACAAGAAAATTTGCGTTGAAGGGGAAAGTGAGATGTGGAAACTGCAGACGTTCGATGGTTCTGATGGAGTCTGGTGCAAATGATAAAATGTACTGTCCGCATAAAAAACTGACGGGGAAGTTTTCAAAATGTTCAGATGAAGCGGTTTCTGTTATGATTATAGAGGGACATGTATGGTATGCACTGCAACAAGTTCTCTATATACTTGACATGATTCAGGAAGAGATTGAGGGAAAAGCAAATGCGTTAGACGGTGTAAGGAAAAAGAAGCTAAAGCAATTGGAATTAGAAAATGACAAATTGAAAAGTGAGCGAATGCGGCAATATGAAGCATATGCAGAAGGAATTATTACAAAAGATAAATATTTGCTTATGAAGCAGCAGCTTACAGATAAAATCAACCGCAATGAGACGGAAATGGAAAGACTTACTCACTTATCAGTAGAGGAAAGTGCCTATAAAAACAAAGTAGCGTCTGCGATAGAGTTGCTTGATGGAGAAATGCAGCATGAAAAAATCACACAGGAGCTGGTTGATGCCACGATTGATACAGTATATGTGTACGATAAAAAACGGATAGAGGTTGTGTTTAAGTTTGATGATATTCTCATGCGAGCAATCGAAAAATACCAGAAGGGGGAAAAAGAAGCATGACATTTAAGAATTTTATATGTAAAGGGGTTTTAGTATTCACAGGTTTGTTGCTGATCGGCTGGCTTGGACAGTATATTTATATGGTGAATGGAGAAATTGACTGGTTCCGCTTGATGTTGGTGTATGGAGTTCCGGTAGGAATACCGCATATGTTTATTATTGTTCCATGGCACTGGGATTTATCTGGTATTCTTGGAATGGTTGCCCTGTGCGTAATTGTAGGTGGCGTATTTGGATGTGTGATTGCAGCAGGTCTGGCAATCAGAGCAATATGGTACATAGTAGGCTACCCGATCAGCAGAATGCTGGCCGGATATAACGGAAAAAGAATGTAAAGGAATAATATGGTAGAGAATATGACCACGGGTTGACAGCCTGTGGTTTTATTTTGCCATTTCTTGATGAAGGAAGATGTGGTAGAATATCAATCAGTACATAAACAGGGAGAGAAGAAATATGTTAGATGATGAAAAATGTCTTTGCGGATCAGGACGAATATATGGGATTTGCTGTAAACCATTCAGTGGAATGAAAATAGAGGATTATAAAAGGGAGCGTGAAAGTAAAAATTATATAAAAGCATATTACATAGCAATTGCTATGCTGACGGATTATCTGGTGGAAATCAAAAAGCATACAAATAGAATTTTAAAGGATAATCCGGCAATTGGGAAATTCATACTTCATCAAGATATAAACGCATTATCGGAACTGGCAGACCGCATTTTTTGCAGCATTCCGGAAGGAAATACTGATAATTGGGGAGAAAGATTTGAGACTATAAAAAAATTGGTTGATGCGGAAGAATGGAAAAATGAATGCGAATATTACCAGTTATTGTATTATGATTTGAATAATGAAAATGGCAGATTCACAGAACAGATTGAAGCTATTGCAAAGAATATAAAAGTCGATGTACACACAGATCAAAGAATGTTGGAATTACTGCGGTCAGTAATATTACCAACAGGAGAGCTGACAAAGTTGCTGAAATTAGATGACATTTTGATCGAAAAATCAGAGGATTCTCTGATGAAATTAAAATATCAATTTGACAAGGCAATACAGCTTTCGTTAGTATCCGATAATGAGGGTGCAAAAAAGATTGCAGATGAAGTGATTGAGAAATTGGAAAAAGGAGTACCTTATACGGAAATTGAGCTGTATTCACAGGATATAACTGCTCAAATGTATGAAATATATTATAATTTTGAGCCAGATAGAAAATGGCTCGATAAAGCTCTGGAGATCCGCAAGCAAATGAAGGTTGATAATTTCAATAGTTCTGGCAAGGCAAAATATTTTTCTGACATAGCCTATGTAAATTGGAAGTTGGGAAATTATGAAGTGGCAGAGCAACACTTTACTACAAGTCTGGGATATGAAGAAAACGCATTTGCACAGATTTATTTGTTGGATTGCCTGGTAGAACAAAATAAGATTAAAAATTTAAAAGAATATTTGGAAAATGTCGAGTTTAATACATTGGGCGTGGATTGTATAGATTTTCTGATAATATTAGGAAATGCAGCCATACGCTTGAACGACACTTCAAGCATAGAAACACTGAAAGGTTATTTGAAGGAAATAAATATTGCAGTTCCATATTATAAGTTGTGCTTGAAGGAGCTGGAATTAGAGCTGGAAAAGAAAAGCGGTCGGATTAGGAAGATACTTGGTAAACTCTCACCGTTGAAAGAGTATTTGATCTTACAGCCACAATTTAATGGAATGGGTATTAATCTGGAAAAGATCATAGAAGATTTGAAAAAATGATAGTACGAAAATGAGAGGACGCAGCATGACAACTGTTTTCCTCTCATTTTGTATTTGGTTGCGGAGAATTATAGCTACTCAGGAGTATTACGCATACATTCTTTTATAAGTTGTACAGACTTAAAAATCCATTCCATTTCCTGTGAAGTACAATCGGATAACAGGTTCTGTATTTTCTGATAGGAAGGATCGGAAAAAGCAGAATCAGAAGGTGGAGCAGATGATTCCTTGATCGGGGCTGCTTTTTGAATATCTGTACTGTCATCAAGAAGCTGGTTTTCTAATTCCTGAAGTGCCTGGGTGTATTGTTCATTTTCTGAATCTGCCATTTTATTTAGAAAAGCAACGTAAGTAGAAAGTTTTTGGTTAATTACCGGATTTCCAAATGAAAGCGTCAGGGTATCGGGCAGAATATTCCCATTGCTGTCTTTTTGAGAATTAAAGTTTAAATCCAGTTGCTCATTCATTTTGAAAATAAGTGAGAGCAGATCAGAAACGGTATGAATATCAAAATCCATGAAAACATTTATACTGATACCGAGTGCCTGGGATATTTTTAAGAGCTGTTCCGGTTTAGGTTTGCGTTCATCAGCTTCATATTTTTGCAATGTACTTATGCTTAGACCAGTAGCTTGTATAAGCTGATCCTGGGTAAAACCATGTAAAGTTCTAAAATATTTAATTTTTTCACCAACAGTCATTATGCTACCTCCATAGCTGGATTATATCATATTTCCTATCGTAAAATACACAAAAATATATAAAAATGTATTGACACATACAAATGTATGGTATATATTTAAAACACATACAAAAGTAATATTTAAGTAGAACAAGACATACAAAAGTGATAGCGGATTACAGATAAGTGCTACTTAAATATTAGTAAAATTGAAACTGAGAGATGTGCTGGTGTTACTTAAAGTACAGTTAAAAAACAGGAGGAAAAGCAATGGCAGAGATTATTTTTGGAATTGACCATGGAAATGGAAATATGAAGGGAGAAAGTGTATGTTTCCCATGTGGACTTGTTCGATATGTGTCGGAACCGGGAAGATTTATGAATGAGGATATTTTGGAATACCAGGGAACCTATTATACGTTGTCTGATACAAAAATGCCATTTAAGGCGGACAAAACAGTAGATGATGATTATTTTATTCTGACATTATATGCTCTTACAATGGAAGCCCGTAATAAGGGAATTACGTTGACAGGAAAAGATGTAGTATTGGGAATCGGATTACCACCGGCAGATTATGGGCAGCAGGCAACATCATTCAAGAAATATTTTTTAGATCATGCAAAACATGGAATTACATTTAAAATGAATGGGAAAACTGTAAGTTTCTATTTGAAGGATGTATTTGTCAGTCCTCAGAACTTTGCGGCTGTTATGTGCTTTAAAGCAAGCCTTTTAAAGAAATACCGCACAGTAAACTGCATTGATATTGGAGACGGAACGGTTGATCTTCTGGTGATTAGAAATGGAAAACCGGATTTATCTGTCCGTGTCAGTGATCGTTCTGGTATGGCAGTTCTCAGGTCGGAAATTTCCAATGCAATACAGCAGAACTATGGTATTCACTTAGATTCTTCTGATGTGGAACAGGTGTTAATGCAGGAGGAAACCATTCTGGAAGAGGAAGTAATTGTGGAAATTCAGAGAATGGCAGAAAACTGGTTACAGAGAATCATCAATAAACTACATACTCATGTGACTGATTTCAGAACTAATCCGGCTGTTTTTCTTGGTGGTGGAAGTTTGCTGTTGAGAAAGCAAATTGAAAATTCCTCAGAGTTTAAATATGTGGAATTTATTGATGATGTGCGTGCTAATGCTATCGGATATGAAAAATTGACAGCAGCTCGCCTGCGTAGAGGGTAGGAGGTGCGGTTCATGGGACAGATAAAGGTCGTGCTGATTTTCAATGAAGATGATGAACGCCAAAGAGAAGCGGGAGAATATTTAAAGACCAAGAAAAGGTGCAAGACAGCACTTGTGACAGAACTGGTTCATGCCTGGATGAAAAACGGAGAGACAGCAGTGAATACGGTTTCTTCCATCGGAAGCATAAATATAGAAGATATTAAAAAGCAATTGTTGCAGGATAAAGATTTTATATCAAGAATTGAGAAATCTATGATTGAGACAGGTGATCAGAATAAGCCAGAAGCGGAGTCAGAAGATAATGAAAATCTGGATATGGATGAAGATATGATGTTGGCAGGGTTGTCAATGTTTGATTCGGAAATTTAAAATTTGAAGTATGGTATAGGGAAGTTGTGCTGAAAAAAATAGGCACTAACTTCCCTATATGTTGTATATTTTTAAATAATATGTTAGCATATTTGGTATGAATGTTGACGGGAGGCGGTAAAATGCGATGGGATAAGAAAGACATTCCACACAAAGGATGGACGGAAATAGGAATGGAAGATTTGGGGGAAGAAGCGGAATCTGGAGAAGATATAGAATACGAACGATGTGAAATGTGTGGTAACGAGAAAATACGATATGTGCATATTATGACACATCCAGAATTCCCAGGAGAATTGAGAGTAGGTTGTATTTGTGCTTGCCATATGACGGATGACTACGAAAATCCGGAAGCAAGGGAAAGAGATTTGAAAAATCGAGTACAACGAAAAAAGAATTTTATGAAAAAAGAATGGCGTCAGGTAGTTAGAACTGGGAATTTTACGTTAAAGTATAAAGGCGAAAACATTACAATTATGCGTAGCAAA
Source organism: Blautia intestinihominis (assembly GCF_040096655.1). Lineage (NCBI taxonomy): Bacteria > Bacillati > Bacillota > Clostridia > Lachnospirales > Lachnospiraceae > Blautia > Blautia intestinihominis. The sequence goes on from NZ_JBBMEI010000009.1 coordinate 57,145, forward strand.
TATGATACGGGGTGGGGTGTTATATACGCAGGAAAATGGCGTTGGGATTATCATGGAAGAAAGATTTCAGATTTTGATACAGCAAGATTAGTAGCTTTTAATTTGTTTGATGAAATGTACAATTCCAGAAGTGAAGCACAGCCATATTGGGATGGTGATCGGTGGCTGTATTGTGAGTAAGTATATATATTACTGCTGATATGCAATGATTGTATATCAGCAGTAATGAATAATTGTTAAAAGTTAAAAACAGCACTTATTTGATTTCCACAAACAGGATCGTATTTTACATATTTGCCAAGAAGGTTTCTGGCTCTTTTTCCTAGTTGTTCTTTAACAGAAGAATCGGTGATAAAAGCGGAGCCGATGGTTATGGATGAAATATTTTGGGCATTTTCAATCATTACAGAACCGTTTGTTACTGTCTTGCGGTCTGAATTTTTGGAAAGATTGCTCTTTACTAGGAGAATATAATTATCAGGCAAGTTGGTGGTTATTATGATAGAATTGTCATATTTTTGAATGTCAAAGGTGACATATAATTCTTTTCCAACTTCAGGAGCTTCGGGTTGCATACTTGCTGGTAATGGTGGGATTTCTCCCATACGGATTTGGCGTCCATTATAATACCAAGTATGATTTTCATCACATGTAAAATATTCTTTGTCACGGAATAATCCGTGAAAGGTGATAAATTTTGCTTCATCTTCTGGAAGGAGAGGGATTTTTGCACCTCTATCAGTATATACCTTATTATCTACTTTCCTAAATTTCCATACGGCATCTAAGAAACTGATATTGAAATATTGAGCAGCGTCTATAAAAATCAGATCATCACCATGAAAGTATCCATATTTATTGTTGTAATCGTCCGCATATTTTTTAACAAATTTGTACACTTCTTCATCGAAATTCGTATAACTTAGTTGTTTATGTAAAACAATTCTATTGAGAAGGGCATTAACACTGGCAGGGATCTGAATTTGATATTTGGAATACACATTTCTGCGTACTCGTGTAAATAACTCATCTACATCAATGTTTGGTTCTAATATCTCATCACAGATAGCCTGGGTAAATGGACTCATTTGATTGGCAATACCGATAGAAGTATATTGAAACTGAGTTCCGTAAGCAATATATACATCTTCAGCAGCAGTTATCTCAGAATAATATCCTTTAGATAAGCCAAAATCTGAACGACAGGCATCCAGAATGAGGATAAGGCGTCCTTTTCCTTTATATATAGAGATAATATCTTGAATATTCATTGCGGATGTTTCAATATCCTTGCTTTTCTCAAACTCGGATGCAAAATCAACTGGATAAATATAATTATTACCGTTATTATGTCCGCCGTGTCCGGTAAAGTATACGATATGGATAGCATCACAAGGCGAATGGGAAGCATTATCTTCTAAAGCAGGAATGATTTGATCTTTTGAAATGTTTTCTATTTGTTTGACTTCAAATCCAATTTGGGTAAGTCGTTTATGCATTGCTTGAATGTCATATTTTACACCAGGTAGATTGTTAATTTGGATCAGAGGTGACTTTGTATAATTGCTTGCTGAAAAAAGTATAGCGTTTTTCTTCATATGAATCCTCCGTATTTAATACAAGATTGCAAGGAAGCAAGACCGCAAAAGGATAAAAGAAGGATGCAGAAATAAAAGAGTTTCTGCATCCTTGAATTATTTGACGGGCTTGTAGTTGCGTAATGCAGTTTTTGTTGATTTTATAATTTCCAGTAAAAATTCTTTTTCCTGATTGCTGCAATCAGAAGTAAGTTCTTTTATATCAGCATCGAACTTGGAAACCAACACAGGGGTATTATCGTATAAGAGCTGATCCACGGTTGTATCAAGACTCTGTGCAATCCCTAACAGAGTAGCCAGACTTAACTTGGTATGTCCGTTTTCGATACTGCTGACATAGGTAGGGGCAACGTCAATCATATTTGAAAGTGTTTCCTGAGTCATTTTTTTTGACAGACGTGCAGTGCGGATTCTCTTTCCAATAGCAAGATAATCAATTTCTACTTCCAAACCTGTCACCTCCTAGACTTTGACTATTAGTTAATGTTTGCAATGAAACTCCACACACATTTGATATTTCTTATTGTATTCCTAAAAGAGATATATTATAATTAAATATAAGTAGAACTTTAGTGTAATTATTCACATGTAGTAGAAGAACGCATAAAACACCGGGGGTATCAAATTTGGAAGATACAATTACAGGTGTTGAATTTTATTCCAACGTGAAAACCTCGGAGGTGGAATGGATATGGTATCCATATATTCCCTGTGGGAAAATTACAATGTTACAGGGTGATCCGGGAGAAGGAAAATCAACATTAATTATTCATATTGCAGCTATATTGACAAAAGGCGGATATTTACCGGACGGTCAAAAGATAAAAAAACCGGAGATTGTGATTTATCAATGCTCAGAAGATGGAAAGGGAGATACGATAAAACCAAGGCTTGAACAGGCAGGGGCAGATTGTAATAGAGTTGCATTTATAAAAGACGATAATGGAGAACTGACACTGGAAGACGAACGCATAAAGACTGCAATTAACCAGATTGGTGCAAAAATGGTTGTGCTTGATCCGATACAGGCATTTATTGGACATAATGGAAATATGACCAATGCCGTAAAAATGCGGGAAACACTGTCAAAACTATCCAAGGTTGCAGAAGAAACAAACTGTGCGATTGTTCTGGTGGGACACATGACAAAGAGTAGCGGTGGAAAGCAGATTTATAGAGGATTAGGAAGTATTGATATTGCCGCAACAGTGAGAAGTATTCTTATGGTATCAAGAGACAAAGAAGAACCATGGAAAAGATATATGTTTCCGGTGAAATCGAGCCTTGCACCAGAAGGAGAACCAATCGGATTTGAACTGGATAAAGAAAAAGGTTTTCACTGGATGGGAAAATGTCAGATAAATATAGAGGAATTGCTGGCTGTGGAGAAAAGTACCGCCAAAAAAGATGTTGCGGTTGAATACCTTCAAACGTTGTTGGCGGTGGAAGATCTGCCAAGTACATATATCTATGAAAAAATGAAAGAATATGGTATTGCCAAGCGAACGGTACAGGAAGCAAAGAAAATTGCGGAGATTAGTGCATATAAAAAAGGCAAGATATGGTACTGGCATATGGAAGTGGGGGACAGCATATGAATGAACAAGAAAAACATGCTGTAAGCCAGGAAGAACGAAAAGAGAAGATTCGTGCAAGATACAAGGGCGTAGATCGTAGTGAATTGGAGTTCATTCCAGCGAAACAGAAAGAAAAACTATTTGAGGATGTAGGCACAAAAAGAGTGTGTGCATATTGTCGTGTGTCTACGGACGACGCTAATCAGACATCTTCATATGAACTGCAGAAAAATCATTATGAAGATATGATAAAAGAACATGCAGGATGGAACCTTGTTGGAATATATGCAGATGAAGGTATTTCAGGAACATCCTTATTGCATAGAGATGAATTTAATCGTATGATTTCAGATTGCCAAGCTGGAAGAATAGATTTGATAGTTACCAAAAGCGTATCCAGATTTGCCAGAAATATTGTTGACTGTATTGCTAAGGTTCGTGAACTGGCAAATATGAAGCCACAGGTGGGTGTATTTTTTGAGACAGAGCACATTTATACGCTTGATAATACAAGTGAAATGATGCTTGCAGTGTTGTCGGCAGCAGCACAGGAAGAATCGCACACGAAAAGTGAAATTATGAATATCTCTATTGAACAACGGTTTTCAAGGGGAATTTTTCTAACACCAAAACTTTTAGGATATGATAAAGACGAGGATGGAAATCTTGTTATCAACGAAACAGAAGCAGATACGGTCAGACTGTGTTATTATCTGTTTTTAAGTGGTTTTCCGACTTCTGAAATAGCTGAGATATTAATGGATTTGGGACGGAAAACAAAACTGGGAAACACAAAGTGGACAGGAAGTGCAGTTGTAAATATTCTTCGCAATGAAAGGCATTGTGGCGATGTTTTATCCAGAAAAACATTCACACCTAATTATCTGGATCATAAGTCAAAGAAAAATAACCATGACAGAAATCAATACAGGCAAGCAGATCACCATGAAGCAATAGTAAGCAGAGAAATTTATAATGCGGCACAAAAACTGTTAGAAGCAGGAAAGTATAGTAGAAAAGGGTATCCTCTGCCTACATTGCAAGTAGTTGACCAGGGAGTATTAAAGGGATTTGTGCCGGTAAACCGGGCATGGAATGGATTTTCAACAGATGATTATAAAAAAGCATCATTAAGTGCATACGATGAAGATACGAACGAGATTCATGCAGAGCAAACGAACAAAAGTGCATTCGATTTAAGCGGATATGAGATCGTAAGAGCACAGTTTTTTTCAACAAGGTTTGATCCGGTAGTCACAATATCTTCTGGGAAGATTACGTTTAATACTGCGTGTATGAAAAAATTTGAAAATGTAGAATACGTGGAGTTGTTATTTAATTCGGTAGAAAAATGTATCGCTGTTCGTCCCTGTGAAAAAAGTAATGTAAATGCTATAAAATGGGGAACTATACGAAATGGACGATGGGCAGTTCTGCCAAAGAGCTGCAAAGGGTTCTCGGAACCGTTATTTGAGCTTATGAATTGGGACAGTGATTGTAAATATAAATTACGAGGACAATTCTGTGGCAATTCAGACGAGCAACTATTGATATTTGAATTGGAAGAACCAGAGGTATTCGTACAAGAATATGTTGAAGAACAACATATAGACTCATCGGTAGAAGCCCCATCTGAAAATATGAAGACTGTTAAGAAAGTACTTTATCCAAAAGCATGGATTCATAATTTTGGAGAAACAACAAACAGAACAGTTTTTTTTCAACGAATAGCATATAAAGGAAACTGGGAAATACTACGCCCGGCAAAGACGGTTGAAGGTATGGAAATTATAACCAGAGAAATATTGGATGATTTGATGGGAGAAGCTGAGAAACTGATAGATAGAATGAGGTGTGCTACATATGAGTGATACAACAAATTACACAGATGAACAGGAGATTGTTGATCAAAAAGCGATAGAGCTGGCAGAGGATTTCAGTTATGACGGTTATCAGGTTGTCAGACGTGAGTTGTTTGCACATTTAAGAGAGCCTGCTGTTGTGATCCGGAGAGATAGCGTAACATTTAATACAGCCTGCATTGCCGGATTGGAGGATGCGGTTTATATACAGATACTTGTAAACCAGGAAAATAAAAGAATGGTTGTCCGAAAATGCGAAGAAAATGATAAAGATGCACTTCGCTGGTGCGTGGCAAAACCAGATAAAAGAAAAAGCAGGAAAATGACAAACAAAATCTTTTCTGCCATGATGTATGAAATGATGGGGTGGAATCTGGATTGCCGTTATAAGATTTTAGGACATAAGATTTCGTTTGAAGGTGAGACAATATATGTATTTGATCTGATGGAGACAGAGATATACCTGGATACTAAGGGAAAACGTCAGAAGAAAAATGCAGAAAAGCAAGAAAGTGCAGAGAGTAGCAATAATATAGAAGGAACGTCATTATCGAATGCATCAGAGGATAATGCTTCTACTGAAGAAATAAATAAAAAGACTCGTACACCTTTTTATCCGAAAGAATGGAAAGATTCTTTTGGATTGCCAGTAGAGGAACATAGGAAAGCCTTGGAAATAAATATGCTGAAGGGATATGCTGAATTTACAACACCAAAATAGATGAAGACAGGGAAAAGTCTGCTCTGAGATTGGAGGTATCAATATGCAGGAAAACAATATGATGATACCAGGGATTTCTTTGTGCCAAAAATGGGGAAAGATAAGAATTTTTCATTCAACAATAGTGGCACTGGGAGAGCCGAGGTACATACGGTTCCTTTTTAACCCTGATAAGAAAGGCTTAGTGGTACAGGCATGTGCCAGAAAGGAAGCAGAATGTTTTCGTGTGCCTAAATACAATCCGGAGAATTGGGAATTTAAGATCAGTAGTGTGCCAATGTTACGGATGATCTGGAATACATGTAATTGGGATAAGGAAAAGACATACCGATTGACTGGAATGTGCCATATAGAGCATAATCTGGTCGAATTTGATATGAAGCAGGCAACAGAGCAGACAGCAGATGAATTTTAAAGAAATGGCGTAAAATAAGGACTTCTGAGAAATCGGAGGTTCTTTTTTTGTGCGATTTTTCGAGGGTAAGTGCATGGTTCTGTGATGAAAAAATTTCTTTGAAAAAAAGTTGTTTCTACCTTTACATCAGGAGGCAATATGAGCGTGATAGGACCTCGTCCAGGTCTGTGGAATCAGGATAAAGATTCATTTTAAAAATTGCTTAACACTCGATAAGATTAAGGGAGTAAACGAAGCATATATTAAGTAAAATATCAAGTGGTTAAAGAAGTGTACATTAAAGTACCGATGTCTTATAAGGTATTTGGACAGGAGAAAATGCATATGAAGAAAAAATATATAACATTGATAACTGGAATTCTTGCAATTATTGTAGCTGTAATAGGATTAGCAAAAGAAGTATATCAAACGTAAATCCTCAAACATGAGTACTGGACAGCAAAAATCCCCGCATTTTCAGCGGGGATTGAGCGGATCTTGTAAAAATAATAAATGTATTAAAAATCAAGATTTTTTGTATTTACTTGGACATTCTTTCTGAACCTTGGGTGACCATGGAAGAAGATCATCAAGAAAACGAAGGTCTTTGTCATCCATGTGCTGTGGAATTTCAGTGAGCAGCAGGTTGAAATATTCGAAAGTATTTATCATGTTTGCTTTTGCAGTTTCTACCAGACTATACAGGATCGCACTTGCTTTTGCCCCGTTAGAAGATTCAATCAGTACGAAGTTTTTCCGGCCAATAGTAAAAGGCCGGATCGCCTGTTCGGTATAGTTGTTGTCCATCGGGACATTCCCGTCAGATAAAAACACACGAAGATATTCTTCCTGATTTATGCTGTAAGCAAGAGCTTTGCCGATAGTGCTGTTATGAGTTACCTGAGAGTATTTCTGTTTTGCCCATGCGAAATAAGCATCCACTTTTTCTAAAAGAACAAGCTGACGCTGCTTTTTGCGGTCTGTAACTGAGAGATCATCGAAGGTATTGTCGATGTGCATGATCTCTGTAATCATACGGTATGCTTCCTGGGCAATCGATCCTCTGGCAGTGTCCTGACCGACAGACTTTATGAATTCTGCAAAAGGTCTTCTGGCGTGGACCCAGCAGCCTGCGACTTTAAGATCCCGGCGTTCTTTTGCAAGCTTATGGTAGACCTGGTATCCATCCGTGATCACAGTTCCGGAGAATGTCTTCAGGAATTCCCGGGGATGTTCCGAATGGCGGGAAGGCTGCCAGTCAAAGAGAACGATAGGATGTGTGCCGCGCAGAGGCCGGTTCCGGTAGACCCACATGTAAGTTTTTTTGCCGTTTTTGATCTTTGCATGGTCGATCTGCATGACTTTTACTGGTGATTCATCTGCATGTATCACTTTGCTGTCGTAGATCATTTCGTGGAGACGGTCATAGATCAGGGACAGATATACATCAGTACTTTTGATCACCCAGTTTGCCATAGTATTTGAGGAAAGCTGGATGCCGTTTGTCTTGAAAGTCTTTGACTGCCGTTCAAGAGGTAATGCATTGGTATATTTGCCATTGATGATGGAAGCGACCAGTGCAGGAGTAGCGATACTATTGCGGAAAAGGTCTTTCGGTCTCGGAGCTTTCAGGATTGTTCCGTCATTATTTCTGGAAGCATAGACATGGACATGGTGTTCATCCACGATAAAGGTTTCCGGGATGATGTGGAGACGTTTATAGATCTCTTCCGGAAGCTCTTTGTAGCCGTCAGGAAATCTGGCAGCCAGTTCTTCATCGGAAAGTGTATGTTCGATGATACGTGCCGGGAGTCCGGACAGATCAGACTCGCGTTTGCCAACCGTTTTTTTACGATGATAAGAAGGGATGATAACTTCTGTGATCTCAGGTTCTTTAAGGGAATCCTGTTTCAGGTATTCGGCTTCGTTGAAGGAGTCGAACAGGGAAAGCTGGCCATTGATTTCAGAAACGGAGGCTTCTGACCTGCGTCCGAAAAATCTCTGGTTCATGATACGGATCTGCTCTGTGAGCAGTTCAATCTGACGGTTATTATCCGAAAGCTGTGCATTGGCATGATCCAGCTGGGACTGAAGTGCAAGAAGCTGGTCCTGTAAAGAAGAGACGATAACAACAAGTGCTTCTTTACCAAGGTTATTTAATTGTTCGTCTGATAACTGGATCATGTTGTGTCACCTCCTGTGTTAATAAGAACATTATACCAGAAGCGGTGAAAAAAGGACACTTTATAAAAGAGGCAGAAAAGTAAAAATGACTATGGCTGAAAGGCAGGAGAAAGGGAGTATGAGGATCCCGGAAATGGGACACAGTTAAAAAGAAAAAGTGCCGTACAGAGCTTTAGACACTTTTTAATGATGATTAAAAAGCGTCTGGAAGCTGTGCACAGCACATGGAAAACATGTCCGGGAACTGAAAAAAAGTTCTCTGTTTTGCACAAAATATCAGAATTAGACGGAAGTGTCAGGTGTGATATCGTGGATGATAGGATCAATGGCAAAGCCCTGCATCAGCCAGTGAAACTGTTCAGCGGATAAAGACCTGAGTTCTGTGGAAGAACGGGGCCATGTGAAGTGGCCGGATTCCACCCGCTTATAAAGGAGCAGGAAACCATCGCCTTCCCACAGGAGCCCTTTGATCCTTGTGGAAGATCTTCCACAGAAAAGGAACAGGGTATTCGGTACGAACAGATGCATATGAAATCTACGTTCGATGATGGCTGCGAGTGAATCAATCCCAAAGCGGAGGTCTGTATAACCACAGACGATATAGACACCGGCAAAGTAATGGGGATCCGCATCTTTAAGCATGGCACACCGCCTTGATGAGTTTGCTGAGAAACTCTTCGGAAACAGATGAGTCTATCTCGATAGAAATACCATTTATCTGTATTTTGACAGTAGGGTCATTCGAGCGAATCGAGCGATTCGCCCGAATAGAACGAATTTCAGGTTTTGTTATTTCTAACGAATGGTCAGAGTCTGAAACGGCAGGGACAGAGAGCGGGACGATATCCGGAAGAGCCTGACTGACAACTTCTTCTTTGAGAAGATGTTTCCAGTAGTTATAGGTGTGAAAAGAAAAATTATTTTGCTCACACCACTGGCGTACAGTAAGGCCGCTGGCTTTCTGATCAGCAAATCTGACGGTCCATTCCTGAAGATGAACCTGATGAAGTTTTTGTCTTGCATAAAATGGCAGTGCTGTTTATAAAAGAATTTGATTTATTAATAAATAAATTCGAAGATTATTTTAAGATCATAGGATTAAAATTATATTATCTGTTACCAAGAATTGATAAGGACAGCATGAAAAATACACTGGATAATTATAATTTTGAAGCATATATTCCAACATTGATACCGTTATTGACAGGGGATAATATTTATTCTTCTAAATCTGTATTTGCGCGAGAATTAATTCAAAATTCTATCGATGCAATATCTGTACGGGAAGCAAAAGACAAGAGTGAGTTTTCGAAAGAAATATCGATAGAACTGAAAGTTGATAAAAATAGAAAAAAATATTTTAAAATTACAGACAGTGGTACCGGAATGGATCGGTACAAGATCGAAAGATATTTTACAAGTATTGGGCGTAGCTTTTATTCTGGTGAAGAATATGAAGATTTAGGTATCAGTTATAAACCAATCAGTAATTTCGGCATCGGCTTTTTGTCCTCTTTTATGGTCTGCCGGGAAATTGATGTAAAGACTAAATATTATATAGAGAATTCTGAAGGTCTCAAATTACATATTCCGAATTACGATGGCTGTTTTTTTATAGAATTGGATAAAAATACTAATATCGGTACAGAGATAAAACTCTATATGAATTCAGATATTAATGACAAAGGCATAGTTGATTATATACAAAATGTTATGCAGGATATAAAATATGCTATTAATATTCGGTATTTAAATGAAAAAGAGGAAGAAAAGCAAAAACATATTCCGGCTCATGCAGTTAGAAGGAAACATGAATCAGAAGAGTTTAAGTTTTTTGTTCCTTTTTCAGAGAATGGCGATGTGGGCATGGCCAATTATGAGAATGAAATACGTAATAATGCATATATTGATAAATATGAATATGGTATATTGATTTGCAGAAAAAAGAATTTAAACACTGTTAATGAGGATATGATACTCAATTCAGGGATTATTGTAGAAAGAGCGTCTCTGAGTGAAATTTTTGGAGAAAATATGAGAATATCCAAATATATATTTAATTCTTATGAAAGAGAAAGGGCATATAATGATATTATTGTGAATTTTCCATCTAACTGGCTTCAACTGGATGTGGCGCGAGATAATATTACAGATTTTTCAGATATAATAAATGATAATGGTGGAGCTGATCTGTTAGGTGAAAAAATCGCAGAGAGCCTTTATAAGCAGATCGTGCAGTACATTCAATATACAAAGGAGAGAAAAACGAATATTCCGGCTATTTTTCTGCAGGATGTAATACAATGTGCACTTGATTTTTGTGGAAATCAAAGCTTGAATAAAGTATTATGTACAAATTTAGATGCGTTAAGATATGTAGTGGCGGTAGAATTTACAGAAGATGGATTAGTCTATAAAATAATTAGAAGAAAAGCTCGTGGAAAAAGGATTAAGATTAGATATGTTGAAGAAAATGCGAAAAAGGAACGTAATAAATGGATAGGACATCTGCGTAGGCATGAAATAAAAATAAACTATCCCTTAGAAGAAAATGCGAATCATCATAACATACAGGCATCCAAGAAGACGCTGATGCGGTTAATTGAAGAAACTGCACATAGAAATGTTATGTATACGTATACTATTGATGGAAGAACGAGATATGAAATAGAACGATTAATAAAAGAAATAGTTGGGGAACTTCAAATGGAAGATGACAGAAAATTTATATTCAAAGTTCTTTCAGTGATGCTTTTAAATATGACGGATAAAGTAATCGGTAATTCATATAAGAAAGAGCCGGGAGTAGTTTTTGCACTGAAAAGTGCGCTTTTGCAATATTTTTGTATTGGTCAGGAAGAAAAGCAGGAAATGAGGATAATGTATGATGAATTGAGAGAAGTGCGCGAATTGTTCAATGAATAAGATGGTTGATCTTTCTGATATGGCAATAGCTGTGTTTGGGACAAGATTTGTACACCAACAGAAAATTTTTGAGGGTCTGGCGAAAAAGCCAGACCCTTTAATGTACAGACAACAGAATAGAAAAATTCAAAACTTCCTTGACAACATACTGAATACAATATATTTTGATTATAAAGAATTATATAGACAGATATAAGCCGGATTGAAATCAGAATACAATGCAGAAAGATTTATCCACTAAAAAACTTGGGAGGACAGGGTATATGGGGAAAAACTATAAAGTGAAGATTATTAGAAATGAGTTCAGGAATGGAAAAATTATAGAGATAGGCAAAGATGATTTGAAGTTTTCGGATCAGGAACTTATTGAGCATATTGTGACATGTGGCTTACCTATGTCCAAGGTAAATGTTAACTTTCTGGAAAAACATAGATTAGAGATGGCATACAAGTGTTATCTGGTGAAAATGGCATTACAGGTTGATCAAAATGGATATATTATGGTTTCAGATAATATAAAGCATCTGGATCCAAGCGAAAAGAGTTTTGTGTCTTATTATATTGGAATGTTTATAACAAAAATTATAAGTAAAAAGAAATTTGGTTTTGAATATCTTGTGCATTTAAATACGGTGAAGAAAAATGCTGCTGTTATAAGCGGGAAGAGGGAGCCAGATTTAGTAGGATATAATTTAAACGACAAAAATTATGCATTATTTGAAGTCAAAGGAAGACAGACTAATTATATAAGCAAAAGTGTTATTAACAGTGCAAATAAGCAATTGCAATCTGTAATTTCTATTGATGGGGAGCAACCGGGAGAAAAAATAATTTGCATTACGTATCCTGTCAAAGAAAATAATGAATTAAAATGTGTAATAACACTGCAAAATAAATGGAAATTATCAGGAAAAGCTAGTACTGAGAAGTTAAAAAAAGATCAATTATTATATTCATATTATTTACCAGTATATAAACTGATAAAAGAACAAAAGAGTAATAATGTGGAAAACGAATGTGAATTTGAGCTGGAGGGTAATATCGAATCAAAGGATAAAGAAACAGAAGCGAATGGTAGATGTAAAATAAAAATGGCAAAAAAATTATATGATATTTTTGACAAACAAGCTGATTCAGAATCTATAGAACTCATTCAACGTTTGGAAAATGAATTAAAAGATGACAAGGATATTTTGACTGTTCAATATATTGGTTCAGAACAATTTTTGGATACATATAAAAAAACTGTATAATAAACTCATAAAACCTAATGGAGAGGAATACCTGCGATGAAAAGAAAAAAGAACATAAAAAAACGAATACTCTGTATAATATCAACAATGCTGCTCGCATTTTCTGTAAATGCACCGATCACAGTATCTGCATTTCAGCTACCGGATGCTATTAAGGATTATGTGGACGACTATGTGGATCTGGGAACGGATGGAGATTTGAAAGATATCATACAGAATGTGGATATTTCCGAGGAATTTTCTATCATTGAGCAGATCATCATGGATATCATGGAATCTGACTGGTACAAAGATACCGATATCCAATCGAGAAAAGAGAAAATAGCAGAACTTCTGGCTGCTACGGGATATATTGATAAGGAAACAGTTGAGATGGGACTTGACGCCATCCTCAACTTTGAATTCCATGGTCAGAAGATCGGTGTCTGGCTGGAAGATTATGCCGAAAATCCTTATGGACAGGGCGGGGAAGATGATTATGAGCAGCGGGATGATATTACAGATGGTCTGAGTGGAGACAGAGAAGCGGTGATCCTGTATGGACTTGGTTTTCCGGAATTTGATGATGCACTGAATTACAGTACTATCAAGTGGAATAATAACGGTCTGAGGACCAACAAGAATGACGCATGCACTGTAGACAACTTTAAGACAGATCTGAATGGGAAGGATCTCATTGTCATCGAAGAACATGGATGTACCTATGGCGATGAACCGCTGATCGTTACAGAGGATGAGTATGATCCGGAAAGTGGTGAATATCAGGAAGACCTGGATGCAGAAAGACTGTCGATCCTTATCACCGATGAGGGAGCACAGTATTGCCTGACACCTTCGTTTTTTGAATATTATTATAGTGGTGGAAAACTGGCGAATTCTTTTGTCTGGATCGGTTCCTGTTATGGAGCAAGTAATTCCAGACTGGTAGATGCTTTTGTAAATACAGGAGCAAATGCAGTGGTTGGGCATTCAGATTCTGTATATACAGCCTATGACTACAATATGCTCAATACTGTAGTAGACAAGATGATCAGTGGAGAAAGCTTGTGAACTTCCAGTAATTTTTCCACCTAAAGAAAAAAGAACGAAATAAAGTCATAAAAAATCCCGGTTTTCTGCGGTTTTCCATTGCAGTTAGCCGGGAAATATAGTACAATTATTTTAGGCGGATAACCGCCTAAAAGGAGGGCGATATGTATCTGGATTTTTTTGTGAAAGTACCAACCGTAAAAGGCAAAATCACACGGAGAAAAAAGTTAAACGTTGTATATATAGAGTATGAGTATGACCGGGTTTATGATCCATCCCGGAAGTATACTTTTCCCAAAAGAGTAACGATCGGAAAATTGTCAGATACGGATCAGGAACTCATGAAACCGAATCAAAATTTCCTGAAATATTTTCCTGATGCAGAGCTTCCGGAAAGCAAAAACAGGACTTCCAGAAGCAGCTGTCTCAGGGTAGGAACATATTTTGTACTGCGTAAGATCATAGAAGAATGCAGCTTGAACGATATCCTTGGAAAGTATTTTGGATCACGTGATATGGGGTTGTTTTTAGATCTGGCTGTTTATTCGATCATAGCAGAAAACAATGCAGCGCAGTACTATCCGGATTATACATACAACCATCCACTTTTTACGGAAAAGATGAAACAATACAGCGATTCAACCGTATCAGATTTCCTGAATTCAGTAACAGATGATCAGAGTACAGGATTTCTGAATACATGGAATGAGTCACGGAATTACCGTGAAAAGATTTATATTTCCTATGATTCAACGAATAAAAACTGTCAGGCTGGAGATATAAAAATGGTCGAATTTGGGCATCCGAAAGTAGATATGGGAGAGCCGGTATTTAGTTATGCAGTTGCGTATGATACTCATAATCAGGAACCATTGTTTTATGAAAAATATCCAGGAAGTCTGAATGATATCTCCCAGCTGCAGTTCATGCTGGATAAAGCATCCGGATATGGTTATAAGAAGATTGGATTCATTCTGGACAGGGGATATTTCAGCTGTGAGAACATACAATATATGGATAAATGTGGGTATAGTTTTGTTATCATGGTGAAAGGGATGTCTGCCCTTGTGAATGAACTGATCCTGGAAAATAAAGGAACATTCGAAAATAAGCGGGTGAACAATATCTATGAATATGGAGTTTACGGAAAGACAATGCGGCACAAACTGTATGCAAGTGATAAAAAAGAGCACTATTTTCATTTGTATCATAGCATTTCCAAAGAAAGCGCAGAACGGATAGAGATTGAAAATCGGATCAACCAGATGACGCAGTATCTGAAAAAGTACCAGAATAAAGTAAAGGAATTCGGTCCTGGATTTGAGAAGTATTTTAACCTTCATTATGATGAAAAGAGCCAGGCTTTTATACTACCGGAAGAACGGTGCAGTGTGGTAGAAAGAGAACTGGATCTGGCAGGATATTTTTGTATCGTTACATCAGAAAAGATGAGTGCGAGGGAAGCAATCGAACTGTATAAGAGCAGGGATGTATCGGAGAAACTATTCCGCGGAGACAAATCATATCTGGAAAATAAGAGCATCCGGGTGTATTCAGAAGAATCAGCAAGAGCGAAGATATTTGTTGAATTTGTAGCCATGATAGTGCGCTGCAAGATGTATATAAAACTAAAAGAAGAAATGAAAAAACTGGATAAGAAACTGAACTATATGACTGTACCGGCGGCAATAAAAGAGCTGGAAAAAATAGAAATGGTACGTCAGTTAGACAATATATACCGTCTGGATCATGCAGTAACAGCGAACCAGAAAGTAATATTGAAAGCCTTTGGACTGGATGCGAACAGTATAAAATACTTTGCATCAGAGCTGAGTAAGGAACTGAAAAAAGCAGAATAAGGAAGGAAAATAAAGATGGCAAGAACAAGGAAAACAAGTAAGGAAGCATTGGAAGAAA
Source organism: Blautia intestinihominis (assembly GCF_040096655.1). Lineage (NCBI taxonomy): Bacteria > Bacillati > Bacillota > Clostridia > Lachnospirales > Lachnospiraceae > Blautia > Blautia intestinihominis. The sequence goes on from NZ_JBBMEI010000009.1 coordinate 72,605, forward strand.
AGATTGAAAAAGCAGAGGCTGATGTGATCGCAGCGAAGAAAAAGTATGACCAGGCAACAGCAAATCTAAAAGAACTGTTAGACAAGCGGGACGCCATAAGAAAAGAAGAGATCCTGTCAGCGGTTGTAAAAAGTGGGCGGTCATATGAGGAGATTATGAACTTTTTAAATGCAGGACCAGATGGAGAAAAGACGGAAAAATAGAATTATTTTGAGTCACAGATATAGCGACACTCGATTTAGGCGGAAAAAAACTGGAAGTTCACATTAATTTTACTGGAAGTTCACAATGATACAGAATCAGATTAATGAAATTTCTGCTAATGAGTTGACGAAATAATAACGAAATTAAACTTGCTGTATTTCGCATACAAAGGTATAATAGAACCAGAACTAAACTGGGAGGTGCGTAATGAATTATCTATCCTGTGCAGATGCTGCAAAAGCAATGGGAATTACAGTTCGAAGAATTCAGCAAATGTGTAAAAGCGGAGAAATTCCTGGTGTATTTAAAGAAGGACGTAGCTGGCTGATTCCTGAGAATTCAGTTTTACTGGAGGAAGGTGAAAAGAAAAAGCCCCTGCCAATCGGTGTCTCTGATTTTAAAGTTGCAACGACTAATTACTACTATGTAGATAAGACCTTGCTGATTCGTGACTTTCTGGATACGAAGCCGCTGGTATCTTTATTTACTCGTCCGCGTCGGTTTGGTAAGACATTGAATATGGATATGTTTCGTGCTTTTTTTGAAAAAACACAGGAGAATACTTCTATTTATTTTAGGGATAAGAAGATATGGCAGTGTGGAAATAATTATACTCGGCATCAGGGGCAGTACCCGGTTATCTTTTTGACATTTAAGGATGTGAAATGTCGGACATGGGAAGATACCTTTCAAAAAATCGGAAGGCTGATTTCACTTGAATTTATCCGGCATAGGGAACTGGAAACAAGTTTGGTATTAAGTTCTTATGAAAAAGAGCAATATCATCGACTTGCGAGTGAGAATGCAAATGAAGTGGATTATCAGATGGGGCTTCAGCTTCTGTCAATGCTGCTGCATAAGCATTATAGTAAAGAATGCATTATTATTATTGATGAGTATGATACGCCGATTCAGCAGGGACACAGCTGCAATTTTTATTCGGAAATTGTGAATTTCATGCGTAACTTTTTTTCGGGTGGTCTGAAGGATAATCCGCATTTGGCCTTTGGATTCCTTACAGGAATTCTGCGCGTGGCTAAGGAAAGTATCTTCAGCGGTATGAATAACCTTAAGATAAATTCAATTCTGGATGAAAGTTATAGCGAGTATTTTGGTTTTACAAAAGAAGAAGTAAAAGACATGCTGTGCTATTATGGGAAGAAAGATAAATTTCAGGAAATTTGCGAATGGTATGACGGGTATCGATTTGGCAATACCGAAATTTTTAATCCATGGTCAGTGATTAACTATATTTCGGACAATTGTTTCCCAAAGGCGTTCTGGCAATCTACCGGGAATAATGAAATTATTGGAGAAATCATTGCAACAGCTACGCCAGAGATCACAGAAGGACTTTATAAACTGCTCTGTGGTGAGAAGATAACAACATATGTAGACACCAGTGTAATCTATCCGGAGGTACAGAATAACCCGTATAGTATTTATAGTTTTTTGCTTGTCGCCGGATATTTAAAAGTTTCGGCTGTCTATCCGCAAAATGATGGAAACTTTATGTGTGACGTTGCAATACCTAATAAAGAAATTGCTTTTGTTTATGAGAAAGAAATTTTGAATCGGACAAATCAGAACGGTGTTTCTGTTTCCATCAGTCAGGCTGTTTTTTCAGGAAATGCACAAAAACTGCAGGATTTGCTGGAAGATTTTATGCTACGAAGTATTTCTTCAATGGATGGAGCAAATGAGGGCTTTTATCATGGTATGATGTTGGGATTGTGTGCTGTTCTTGGAAATCGCTACCGGATACGTTCTAACCGTGAAGCTGGACTTGGTCGTTTTGATATTCAACTGTCTCCATTGGTATCTGGAATTCCAGGCTTTCTTTTTGAATTTAAGCACACCAAAGATGAGCGTGTAAATCTGGCAGTTTTGGCAGACAGTGCGCTTCAACAAATTAATGAGAAAAAGTATGATACGGGACTGCGTAATGCAGGTGTTAATTCTATCATTAAAATCGGCATTGCGTTTCGAGGAAAGAATGCGGCAGTTAAACGAGGGTAGATGACATTACCTCTGAACAGCAACTATACATGCTTTACCAGAAAAATAAGTTGCTGATTAAGTATTACTTATAATATAATGAATTAAACTATAGCAAAGTACACTGGGAGGTGATAATATGCCGTTACTGAAAGAAGAAACCTATACCATAGATGATATATATGCTCTGCCAGAAGGTGAAAGAGCAGAACTGATTGATGGTCATATGTATATGATGGCTCCACCGAGCAGAAAACATCAGCGTATTTCAACAAGGCTTGTCAGTATTATTGACCGTTATATCGAAGAACATAAAGGAAAATACCAGGTCTATGCGGCTCCATTTGCGGTTTATCTGGATGAAAGAAGTAATACTTATGTAGAACCAGATATTTCTGTGATTTGTGATTCTAATAAACTTGATGATAGCGGATGCAAAGGTGCGCCTGACTGGGTTATTGAAATTGTGTCACCTGCAAGTAAGCAGATGGATTATTATACAAAGCTATTTAAGTATAGAACAGCAGGTATTCGTGAATACTGGATTGTTGATCCATCTAAGAATCTGGTTGTAGTATACAACTTTGAATTAGGCGAGACAGAGCAGTATACCCTACAGGACTCTATTAAAGTAGGAATATATGATGAGCTTGTGATTGATTTTGGAAGTATAGAACTGTAGAAGGTGCGATTAACTTTCTGACCAAAATCCAAAAAGAATGGATGGAACGCCGGATCAAAAAGCAGATTTCAGCAAAAAGATGCGGCTTCATTCTTATCAGGGAGGATACTCTGCCAATGTATTTACTGGCGTTTAAAAGATGCCAGTAAAAAAATAACACAGTGCTTTAATGAAGTAAAGCGCAAAAGCGTAGTATATTATTTGAAAGAAGGCGAGATATAAAGAAAAAAGAATTTTTAATAATACTGCTAGAAAAATAGCAACATATGTCGAAAGAACGAAAGGGTAGTTTGTTATAACAAATCACAAAATGCTTAGAAAATATGGTAAAATTTATTAGGAAAGTACCAAATTCAAGGTAGACAATATAGAGTGTATCTGTTTGCTGTTATATAAGGATGAATAATTCGATATAACGAATAAAAATGCAAGAAAAATAAATTTTTTTAAATTCCCGCGTGATTTTTCGCGATTTCCCTCGTATTTATTATAGAGGCTTTTTTATGCTTCTTAATGATACAGGAGAGGAAGGGAAATCAATTGAGCGAAAAGAAGATTCCACAAAAACACACAGAAAAAAGACCGGGAAGATACAATCCGGAGGAAAAGAGCAAGGAACTGATCCAGAATGTTGATAAGATCTGTAAGATGAGAGGAATTTCAAGGTATACTCTGGCGAAGGGGGCAGATATATCAACTTCAACAATTCATTCACTTCTGGCGGGCAAGACAAAGCCATATATGTATACGGTGTACAAACTGTGCAATGCACTGGATATTCCTATTTCAGATTTACTGATAGAACCATGTGATGAAACCATAGAAAATATAAGCAAAGAAGAACAGGAATTGCTGATGCTCTACAGAAAATGTACACCATCCAAGCGGCATTTGCTGAAAGTTTACCTGCAGATGTTAACTCAGTTTCAGGAGAAGTTCTGACAGGAAAATCTTCAACAGCACATGCATAAAATGCAATCAAAACGGTTAATAATGTAAAAATGATTGAATTATCGCCTGTTGTATGTTATCATAGAGCAAAAATTGAATTTATCAATGCAAAAGTGAAATGAAAAAGAGGAGATATATTTATGTGTGGAATTGTAGGGTTTACAGGTAATCATCAGGCGGCGCCGATTCTGTTAGATGGTCTTTCTAAACTGGAATATCGTGGTTATGATTCAGCAGGAATTGCTGTGCGTGATGGTGAAGGTGAGACCACAGTTATTAAGGCAAAGGGACGTCTGAGGGGACTTGCTGAGAAGACAAATGGCGGTGAGTCTGTTCCGGGTACCTGCGGTATTGGTCATACACGTTGGGCAACTCATGGAGAACCTTCTGAGAACAATGCACATCCGCATGTCAGCGATGATGGAAATATCGTTGCCGTACATAACGGAATCATTGAGAATTACCAGGAACTGAAGGATAAACTGACACGTAAAGGATATACATTCTATTCAGAGACAGATACAGAAGTAGCCGTGAAACTGATTGACTACTACTATAAGAAATATGAGGGAACTCCGGTAGATGCAATCAATCATTCTATGGTCCGTATCCGTGGATCTTATGCACTTGCTATCATGTTCCGTGATTATCCGGAAGAAATTTATGTCGCAAGAAAGGACAGCCCGATGATCCTTGGTGTGGAGGATGGAGAAGCTTATATTGCTTCTGATGTTCCGGCTATCCTGAAATATACCAGAAATGTTTATTATATCGGCAATATGGAGATGGCCCGTGTACGTAAGGGTGAGATTACTTTCTACAACCTTGATGGGGAAGAAATCGAGAAGAAGATGAAAGTGATCGACTGGGATGCAGAAGCAGCAGAAAAAGCTGGATTCGAGCATTTCATGATGAAGGAGATCCATGAGCAGCCAAAAGTTGTACAGGATACACTGAACTCTGTTCTGAAGGATGGCAGGATCGATCTGGCAGAAGTCGGTCTGGCAGAGGATGAGATCAAAGATATTTCCCAGATTTATATCGTTGCCTGTGGCTCTGCGTATCATGTAGGAATGGCTGCACAGTATGTGATCGAAGATATGGCAAGAATTCCGGTTCGTGTGGAACTTGCGTCTGAATTCCGTTATCGTAATCCGATTCTGGATCCTCATGCACTGGCGATCGTGATCAGCCAGTCCGGAGAGACCGCAGACAGCCTTGCAGCACTGAGACTGTGTAAGGATCATGGAATCAGAACGCTTGCGATCGTAAATGTTGTGGGATCTTCTATTGCCCGTGAAGCAGATAATGTATTCTATACACTTGCGGGACCGGAAATTTCTGTTGCGACAACCAAAGCTTACAGTACACAGATGATGGCATCTTATGTACTGGCAATCCAGTTCGCGCTGGTAAGAGAGCAGATCACAGAGGAGCAGTACACAGGATACATCAAAGAACTTCAGACTCTTCCGGAGAAAATCCAGAGAATCATTGATGACAAGGAGCGCATTCAGTGGTTTGCGTCCAAGCAGGCAAACGCACATGATACTTTCTTCGTAGGTCGTGGAATCGACTATGCAATCAGCATGGAAGGCAGCCTCAAGATGAAAGAAGTAAGCTACATCCATTCAGAGGCATATGCTGCAGGTGAGCTGAAACACGGAACGATTTCTCTGATCGAGGATGGAACACTGGTGATCGGAGTCCTCACTCAGCCGGATCTTTATGAAAAAACAGTCAGCAATATGGTAGAATGCAAGAGCCGTGGAGCATATCTGATGGGAATGACTACTTTTGGAAACTATAACATCGAAGATACTGCAGATTTCACTGTTTATATTCCAAAGACAGATCCATACTTTGCAACTTCTCTTGCTGTGATCCCGTTACAGCTTCTGGGATACTATGTAAGTGTTGCAAAGGGTCTTGATGTAGATAAGCCGAGAAACCTTGCCAAGAGTGTTACAGTAGAATAATAGTAAAAAGAAAAACAGAGGGTACAATAGTCACAAATGGCTGTTATACCCTCGATTTTTTATATTCATGACCCGGAATGCTTCTCCATCCACCGTCTGATATAATCCATCTGTTCCTGATCGGAAATTTTCTGGGATGCGGGATCGTTCCCGGCGGCGAGGCAGCAGAAGAGTACGAGCGCCTGCAGTAGAAAAAAGAGTACAAGAAAGAGTATCAGCATAAAAAAGCCTCCTTTTATTTCCTATGGCTTTCAGTATTGGCATTTTTTCGAAAGTTATACATGGAATTGGGAGAAATGCTTTATTGCGAAGCAATCCACAGATATCCGGAATACACTAAAATAAGTCCATTTATAAGGAGTATATTCATGAAGCAGTCAGCTTATACCGGAAAAGGGGTTGGTGTGGCACTTTTTGATACGGGAATTTATCCTCATATGGATTTTGGTGATCGTATTTATGCTTTTGCAGATTTTATATCATACAGGAAATTACCTTACGATGATAATGGTCATGGAACGTGTGTGGCGGGGATCTTAGGAGGCAGCGGAGCGGCTTCTATGGGAAAGTACAAAGGGATGGCACCGGGATGTTCGCTGATCGGGCTTAAGGTGCTGGATCGTTTTGGAAACGGCAATAAGGAGGATATCCTGGCGGCGTTTCAGTGGCTTATGAACCATCGGGAGGAGTACAGGATCCGAGTGGTGAATATTTCTGTCGGCACGACATATCGTACCAGGAATGACAAGGATGTTCTGGTGCGCGGCGTGGAACAGCTCTGGGATCAGGGACTGGTGGTCGTTGCGGCGGCGGGAAACCAGGGACCGGAGCCGGGCAGTATCACTGCTCCGGGGTGCAGCAAAAAGGTGATCACGGTGGGTTCCAGCGATATGCTTATGGGAAAAGAGGGAATCTCCGGGCGAGGGCCGACGTTTGAGTGTGTCTGTAAACCGGATCTGGTGGCACCGGGACGCCGGATCATGTCGTGTGCGGCCGGGGCGGGAAATACGTATGGAATGAAAAGCGGTACGTCGATGTCCACGCCAATGATCTCCGGGGCGGCGGCACTTGCACTGGAAAAAGATCCCATGCTCACCAACGTAGATATCAAGATGATGCTCCGCGACAGCGCAGACGACCTCGGCCTTCCGAAAAATCAGCAGGGATGGGGAAAATTTAACTGTAAAAAGTTCCTTTCGCTGTGATTTTCAGGAAAATTCGCAGAATTTACTTTAGTAAAGCCTGAAAGTATTGACGGGAATGATTTTTTTCGCTACAATGGAACAAATCGTTGCTGTAAATAGCGACAGCAAACCAGTGATATGCAGAGAGGAGAACATTATGACAAAAATTCAGATGACAACGCCGTTAGTCGAAATGGACGGAGATGAGATGACCAGAATTCTCTGGAAGATGATCAAGGACGAATTATTACTTCCGTATATTGATCTGAATACAGAATACTATGACCTTGGTCTTGCACACCGCAATGATACCGATGACCAGGTAACCATCGATGCAGCAGAAGCAACCAAGAAATATGGTGTTGCAGTTAAATGTGCGACCATCACTCCAAACCACGCACGTATGGAAGAATACGACCTCAAGAAAATGTACAAGAGCCCGAACGGAACGATCCGTGCGATTCTGGACGGAACTGTATTCCGTGCCCCGATCGTAGTAAAGGGAATCGAGCCATGCGTACGCAACTGGAAGAAACCGATCACTCTTGCACGTCACGCATATGGGGACATTTACAAGAACACAGAGATGTACGTTGACAAACCGGGTAAAGTAGAGCTTGTCTATACTTCCGAGGATGGAGAAGAGAAACGTGCTCTGGTACAGGAATTCAAGGCTCCGGGAGTTGCCATGGGTATGCACAACATGGAAGCTTCTATTGAGAGTTTTGCAAGAAGCTGCTTCAACTATGCACTGGATACCAAGCAGGATGTATGGTTTGGCGCGAAGGATACCATTTCCAAGACTTACGATGCCAAATTTAAACAGGTTTTCCAGACAGTATTTGACAATGAGTTCAAGGAGAAATTCGAGGAAGCAGGTCTTACTTACTTCTACAGCCTGATCGATGATATCGTAGCCCGTGTCATGAAAGCAGAGGGTGGATTTATCTGGGCATGCAAGAACTACGATGGAGATGTTATGAGTGATATGGTATCTTCTGCATTTGGTTCTCTTGCGATGATGACATCTGTTCTTGTTTCTCCGAACGGATACTATGAGTATGAAGCTGCTCACGGAACGGTACAGAGACATTATTATCGTCATCTGGAGGGCGGCGAGACTTCCACAAACTCCGTTGCAACCATCTTTGCATGGACAGGAGCACTACGCAAACGTGGGGAACTCGATGGGAATCAGGAACTTGCACAGTTCGCAGACAAACTGGAAGAAGCAACTCTTTCCACCATCGAATCCGGAAAGATGACCAAAGACCTGGCACTGATCACCAGCATTGAGAATCCGACCGTACTGAACAGCGAGCAGTTTATCCTTGCGATCAGAGAGACTCTGGACACATTACTTTAATTTAAAAATACATCAAAAGATAAAAATGGGAAACCCAAGGCATTACGCCAGGGTTTCCCATTTTTCGTAGAGTTCTTCAAGTTCTTGTTGGATTTTGTCTTTTTCGCGGCTGAGTTCTGCACAGCGTCCGACGTTGGTGCAGACATCCGGGAGAACCAGTGTTTCATCGATTTCTTTATCGCGGGTTTCGAGTTCTTCGATCCGCGCTTCTGTTTTCTTAAGTTCTGCTTCCTGCTTACGCTTACGTGCCTGTTCTTCTTTCTGCTGCTGCCAGGTGAGCTTTCCTTCAGATGCTGTGGCTGGTGCGGTTTCCTGCACAGTTACAGTTTCCTGCTGCACCGGAGCGTATTTCTCAGTGAGTTCTTCTTTTTTCTCAAGGTAGTAATCGTAATCACCGATATAGTTGACAACGGCCTGATTGGTCAGTTCCAGGATCCTGGTCGCGGTCTGGTTGATGAAATATCGGTCATGAGAAACATAAAAGACCGTACCGGTGTAACTGTTCAGCGCTTCTTCGAGTATTTCTTTGGAAGCGATATCAAGGTGGTTGGTCGGCTCATCGAGGATCAGGAAGTTTGCCTCGGAGAGCATCAGCTTCGCGAGGGAAACACGGCCGCGCTCACCACCGGAGAGAGAGGAGATCACTTTGAAAACATCATCACCGGTAAAGAGGAAGGCGGCGAGCATGTTTCGAATCTCTGTCTCGGTAAGTGTCGGGTAAGTATCGGAAATTTCCTCAAAGATCGTCTTCTCCGCGTGGAGTACATGGTGTTCCTGGTCATAATATCCGATCTGAACCTTGGAGCCCAGGGAAAAAGTTCCTGAGTCTGCCGGGATAAGATCGTTGAGGATCTTGAGCATGGTCGTCTTGCCGGTACCGTTGTTTCCGATCAGGGCAACGCGCTCACCACGTTTGATCTGGAAAGAGATATCGGTAAAAAGTGTCTGCTCCGGAAAGCTCTTGGAAAGTTCTTCTACCGTGAGAACATCGTTTCCACTGACAACTCTCGGTTCCAGAGAAAGCCGCATCTGGCTCTGAACCTCGGTCGGTTTCTCGATCCGCTGGATCTTACCGAGCATTTTTTCACGGCTTTCTGCGCGGCGGATGGATTTCTCACGGTTGAAGGATTTCAGCTTGACGATGACGGCTTCCTGATGCTTGATGTCTCTCTGCTGGTTAAGGTAAGCCTTGTACTGTGCGTCACGAAGCTGTGCTTTCTTTTCGGCGTAAGCGGAGTAATTGCCACTGTACATGCGGACCTGGGCGGCATCAATCTCAATGACCTTCGTTACAACTTTATCAAGGAAATAACGGTCATGGGAGACGATAAATACAGCACCCGGATAATTCAGAAGATAAGTTTCCAGCCAGGAAATACTCTCCATGTCGAGGTGGTTGGTCGGCTCATCGAGGAGAAGAATGTCCGGCTTGGAGATCAGGAGTTTACCAAGAGCGACACGGGTCTTCTGTCCACCGGAGAGGGTTTCGACCTGTTTGGAAAAATCTTCGTCCGTAAAGCCAAGACCCTTGAGGACACCCATCAGCTCGCTCTTGTAGGCATAGCCGTTTTCCAGCTCAAATTCGTGGGTCAGGCGGGTGTAGGTGTTCATCAGACGGTCAAGTTCCTCGCCGGAAGCGTTTTTCATCTGGACTTCGATCGCACGCATGCGGTCTTCCATGTCGATGATGTACTGCTTGGTTGTGAGCAGTTCCTCATAGACGGTGCGGTGTCCGCTGACATCCTGATACTGTGCGAGATAACCGATCTTCTTGTCCTTCATCAGAACGACCTGACCGGAATCCGCAGAAATTTCATTCATTATAATACGGAGAAGGGTTGTCTTACCTGCTCCGTTGTTGCCGATGAGAGCGGCTTTTTCACGCTCTTCTATATGAAATGAGGCATCGTTCAAAATGACTTTTTCGCCAAAAGATTTGCTGATGCCCTGACACGATAAAATCATAAATATTCCTCCAAAGTCAATATACGCTATGATTATAAGGTCAAATGATGGCTTTGTAAAGGAAATTTCCTCAAAAATTGTATAGATTTGACAACATTGATTGACAATAAAATAACATTTCGGTATAATTAACAGGAAAGTATAAGGAGGGGACAACGGTGGAAGCAAAACAGATATCAAAAGCTGTAATTAAGAGACTGCCCCGGTATTATCGCTATCTTGGCGAGTTACTGGAAGACAATGTTGAACGTATATCTTCCAATGATCTTAGTAAGAAAATGCGTGTCACAGCATCGCAGATCCGCCAGGATTTGAATAATTTTGGAGGATTTGGGCAGCAGGGATACGGTTATAATGTGAAATATCTCTATACAGAAATCGGTAAGATCCTTGGATTGGATGAGGTACATCCGATGATCATCATCGGTGCCGGTAATCTTGGACAGGCACTTGCCAATTACGTTGACTTTGAAAAACGTGGCTTTAAGCTGGAAGGGATTTTTGATGTCAATCCGGTACTGGAGGGCATCGCGGTCCGTGGAATTGAGATCCAGATGATCAGTAATCTCCCATTCTTCCTCAGAGAGAAGAATATTGAGATTGCGATCCTCACACTGCCGAAGAACAAGGCGAAGGATATGGCAGATATCCTGATCGAGAATGGTATCAAGGCAATCTGGAATTTTGCACATATCGATCTGGAGACTCCGGAGGATGTCATTGTAGAGAACGTACATCTTTCTGAGAGTCTGATGACGTTATCTTACAATCTCAGTCAATATCGTCAGGAACACGTGGAAGAGCAGCAATCATAACATGAGGACAGCAAGAGGCTGTTACCCGGCTCCTTAATGAAGGCGGCTGCGTAACAGCTTTTTGCTTTGTATCGTATATCGAGGAGATATCAGATGAAACGAATTGTAGGCGGATCGGAAATGAAAGCACTGGATAGCTGCACCATTACCGGAATGGGAGTTCCGTCCTGTGTGCTGATGGAACGGGCGGCACTGGCTGTTGTGGATGCAATGGAAGGACATTTTGCGGAAATGTCACAGAAACAGCGGATCTTGTGCGTCTGCGGAGGCGGGAACAACGGCGGAGACGGAGTCGCGATCGCCAGGATCCTGCATCTGCATGGATATAACGCGGAAATCTATATGCTCGGAAATCCGGATCACCGCACAAAGGAAACACGCCGCCAACTTAAGATCGCAGAGAATTATCAGGTTCCTCTGGTGAATAACCTGGCAGCAGGAGAATATACTACTATAGTAGATGCCATCTTCGGCGTTGGGCTTGACCGCTCGATCGAAGGAAAATACATAGAAATCATTCAGGCTTTGAACGAGGTTTCTGCATGGAAAGTGGCGGTAGATCTGCCGTCCGGGGTATGTAGCAACACGGGAAGAGAGCTTGGAATCGCATTTCGTGCGGATCTGACGGTGACGTTTGCATTCTGTAAAACAGGCTTGTGTTTTTATCCAGGCAAAAATTTTGCGGGAAAAATTGTTGTAGCAGATGTCGGCATCTACGAGAATCCGGATCTTCCGACACGGAAAGCGGCACTTGAGAAAAAAGATCTCCAGAAGCTTCCTCTGCGCGCCGCGAATGGGAACAAGGGTACGTTTGGCAAGGTTCTTGTCGTTGCCGGAAGCAAAGGAATGTGCGGGGCAGCGTATCTCTGTGCAGAGGGCGCCTTCGCTGCCGGAGCCGGGATGGTCAAGATCCTGACGGATGAGGAGAATCGCATTCCACTGCAGACGCTTCTTCCGGAGGCGATGTTTGCAGATGATGCTGGCGGCAACGAAGCATGGGTTAATGCAATGCACTGGTGCGACATTGTGGTGATCGGACCAGGACTTGGACAGTCT